>QHXE01000647.1 GCA_003222835.1 Acidobacteriota bacterium
CGGGCGCGCGTCTGACTTACATAACAAAAGCCGACAAAAGTTCCCAACTTGAAACGGCCAAGCTTCGCGACGAGACAGGCCGTGAAAAAGAGATCGATCCTAAAGCGACTTATACAATAGTTACGATCGACTACCTCGTTAGTGTTGGCGGCGAAAGGTACAGTGTCTTGCGCGAGGGAAGGAACACCAAACCATTGGGCATTACGCTCCGCGATGCCGTTATGGACTACGTGAAATCTGAAACCGCCGCCGCGCGCGAAATCAAACCAAGGCTGGATGAACGCTTTATCCTGGATCGGGCCAATTCAGTGCTGAGTGGGGAGGCGCCACTGAAATGAGCACGCGCAGAGATTTTTTAAGGACTGCTGTCGCTGCGGGCCTTTCCGTTCCGCTGACGCGCTCAATCTCGCCGTTTCGCTGGCGCAATTCGGCTCTTTCTATTTCCGCGCCATTGCTTCAACCAGCGCTTGGTGAAACCTTAATCACAATTCTGCATACGAACGACACGCATTCTCAAATCGATCCAATTCTGGAAAACGATCAGACTTACGCGGGCAAGGGTGGCGTGGCGCGGCGCGCGACTCTGGTCAAGCGAGTGCGCAAAGAGAATCCAAACACACTTTTGATTGACGCCGGCGACGTCTTGCAAGGCACGCCGTACTTCAACTTTTACAAAGGCGAAGTTGAATACAAGGCGATGTCGATAATTGGTTACGATGCCGGCACCATTGGCAATCACGAGTTTGATAATGGCGTCGAATCGCTGGCCAAGGCGCTTCAGTTCGCTAACTTCGACATCGTTTCGACCAACTATGATGTGCGTGGCAGCGTGCTTGAGAAGCGCGTCAAGACTCATGTGGTTAAGGAAGTCGGCGGCGTTCGCATTGGTCTGTTTGGCCTCGGAATCAGTCCGAATAGTTTAATTACGCCCGACAATTTCAAGCCGCTGAAATATCTCGATCCGGTGCGCATGACGCGCGGCGTCGTCAAGCTTTTGCGGGAGCAGGAACGATGTGCGCTGGTGCTCGGCATGTCGCATCTTGGTTATTATCCCACGCCCAGAGCCAACCAGTTTGGCGATACACAACTCGCCGCGCAAGTTGACGATGTAGACTTTATCGCCAGCGGTCACACCCACACGTTCATGGAAAAGCCGGTGCTGCAAAAAACTCCGTCAGGCAAAGACACAATCATCTTTCAGGTTGGCCGCAGTGGCATTTATGTTGGGCGCGTGGATTTTACGATCCGCGATGGCAAAGTGACGGCGTATGCGGGGCGTTTGTTGGATCTGCGTGACGAATCGCTCGCTTAGTTTCTCTTTTATTCGTTTAGAGTTGGGCTACCGCCCGACCAAGCGGGCGGTAGCCCGCTTCTAAACGTTCACAGAATCACCATGGCTGATGACGCAACCAGAGATCGAGTTCGCGCCCTCGTGCGCGACGTTTTGAGTAAGGCGATGCCGGCCGAATCAGAAGCTTCGACTTCTAATATTCCAACTTCATTAACTTCGCCAGCGTCGCCACGTTCCACCGTCACTCGAGATGAATCAGCGAAGCTCGTCATCACCGAAGACGACGTTCGCGGCCTTGAACAGGGCGCAATATTGCGCATCGCGGAGAACGCGAAGCTAACTGCGCTCGCGGCGGATATTGTTAACGAGCGCGGCATCGAGATCGTTCGTCGCATTCCCCGCAGCGGTTCGAAGCAGCAAAAAACTATCGCAGTCGGCGCCGATCACGGGGGCTATGCGATGAAGGAGGAACTCAAAGCCCTCCTCAACGAACTTGGTCATCGCGTTCATGACTTCGGCACAAACTCAGAAAGCGCCGTTGACTACCCTGACTTTGCGCACGCAGTTGCGCGCGCGGTTGCAGATGGTTCGGCTGAGGTCGGGATAATGATCGACGGCGCGGGCGTCGGTTCCGCGATGACCGCTAACAAAGTCCCGGGCGTGCGCGCCGCCGCCTGTTACTCCGTCGACGTCGCGCGCAACTCGCGCGAACACAACGATGCTAATGTGCTTACGCTCGGGAGCAAGACGATCTCCAGCGCTGAGATGCGCGAAATTGTTCGCGCCTGGCTCTCCACCGACCTCACCGAAGACCGTCATCGCAAACGCGTGAGAAAGATCGAAGCGATCGAAAGACAATACCAACACTAAGATTCCTTCAAATTTCTTGGCGTCACGGCGGGTTTGACCGCTGACAGAGTGCATGTTAGTTTCTGGAATAGCTTTCCCGACTTATCAAAATCCGGAAGGAACAGTTGAACGAATGAGAGAAACGTTTTCGAAATTCAAAGTCGCGCTCGCCCTTGGCGTGATCGCGATCTTTCTAACGGCTTCTGTATTCGCGCGCGCGGGAAAACAGGATTTTATTCTGCATAATCAGACCGGCGTCGAAATTCACGAAGTTTACGTATCGCCAGTTAGCACAGACGATTGGGAAGAAGACGTACTCGGCAAAGGTACTCTGCCGGATGGCGAGAGCGTCAAGATCACCTTCAACGATCGCGAGAAGCACGTTCACTGGGACCTGAAGATCGTTGACGGCAAGGGTAACAGTATCGAGTGGCACGATCTTAATCTCATCGAGATCGAAGAACTTACCCTGCACTACAAAGACGGCAAGGCCTGGGCTGACGTGAAATAGCTCCACGGTCGTTCAATACCATCTGCGCTTGTTGGTACCACCTGCGTTAGCGGGTGGGTTTTTTTCTCGGCGAAAAGAAACACGACTACTCCAAGGGGCTGTAAAAGGCTGACGAGGGCTTGTGTGTTCAGACTCCTTGTAGGTCAAAACTTGACGCGTTTTAGTCTTTGAGATGAGTTGGCCCTTTCATCTCGTGGCGAACCGCCATCGTTCAGGCCCTTGGTCTGAGGCGAAGCCTCCCTAGGAGTAGGATCGACCCTATTGCGCGGTTGCTACTGACCTCAAAACGATCTTGAAGTAGAATACCGCCCGCCGTTGACTAATTCTTTCCGGAAAGGAATTTCAAAATGCGATACGTTCTCTGGGTATTTCTATTAACAACTATATTCGTGGTCACTCCTGCCATCGCGCAGAAACGAAACATCACCGAAAGGGACCTATTCAATTTCAACTGGATTGCCGATCCGCAAGTCGCGCCTGATGGTTCGCGCGTCGCGTTCGTAAAAGTAACCGTGAACGAAAAACGGGATGGATACAACACTTCCATCTGGGTGGTCTCGACCAGTAGCGGCGAGACAAAGCAGTTGACCAGCGGCGCGCGCGATTCATCGCCGCGTTGGTCGCCGGACGGCAAGTATCTGGTGTTCGTACGCGTTCCGGAGAAAGATGGCCGTCCCGATCAGCCGCAGCTATTTATGTTATCGATGGATGGCGGGGAGGCCTGGCAATTCACTTCGCTGCCTCGGGGCGCCGGGGGCCCGCAATGGTCACCCGATGGAAAGACGATTGCATTCGCAAACGGCGCGACGGCGGAAGAACTCGCGAAGCAGAAAGAGACTTTGCCGGTGCCGCCGCCCGCGCCAGCTGGAACGTCACCGACGCCAACTCCAACGCCCAGCCCGGGTTCGAGGCCGGAATCACACGAGAGCGACGTGCGCGTGATTGCGCGCGCGGTCTACCGCTCGAATGACGCGGGTTATCTTGATTTCAAACATCCATCGCACATCTGGCTGGTTACTGCTCCGCGCACCGGCGAGGACAAAGTGACTCCGAAGCAATTGACCAGCGGACGTTACAGCGATGGCAACCTGACTTGGGCCAAAGACGATTCGCGAATCTATTTCGTTTCCGATCATCGGGACGAGCCTTACTATGAACTCGGAAAGACCGACATCTATTCGATCCCCGTTTCAGGCGGGCAGCCGGCAAAGCTGACCTCGATCGACATGGGCACCGGCGCCTTCTCAGTTAGTCCCAACGGAAAGCAAGTCGCGTTCTATGCCTCGACGAACAAACCAGTTCAGTCGTACACCGAACCGGATCTTTGGGTGATGGATCTCGCGCCCAGTGCTCAGCCGCGAAACCTAACGAAGGACTTTGATTTTGATTTGGGCTCGGGCGTGGGCGGCGATAACACCGCGCCGCGCGGTGGGGGCGGAGGTCCTCCGGTGTGGACTCCCAACGGCAAGACCATCATTGCGGTTTACGCCAAGCAAGGCCAAGCAAACCTGGGTGGATTCGACGTCACAACCGGCGCCGAGACGGACTGGACCACCGGCAATCAGGCCATCGTAAGTTTTCGAGCGACCCCGGATGCTTCTAAGTTTGTAGCTTTGATCTCGACGCCGACCAGCATCGGCGACCTGTTCTGGCTGGAACGGCCCGGAGTTGTGCAAAAGCAACTAACGCACATCAATGACGAGCTGTTTTCCAAGCTAAATCTCACCGCGCCTGAAGAGATTTGGTACCCGAGCTCAGGCTTGGATTCAGAAGCCGCCTGACTTTGATCCCAAGTAGAAGTACCCACTTATTCTCAATATTCACGGCGGACCGCATGCTGCGTACGGCTACATCTTCGATCATGAATTTCAGTGGATGGCCGCCAAGGGTTACGTCGTGCTCTATCCAAATCCGCGTGGCAGCACTACATATGGCCAGGAGTTCGGCAATATCATTCAGTATCACTATCCCGGCGACGACTACAAAGACTTGATGGCCGGCGTGGACGAATTGATAAAGCGCGGTTACATCGATGAAAAGAAACTGGGCGTAACTGGCGGCAGCGGCGGCGGCTTGCTCACGAATTGGACCATCGGACAGACGACTCGTTTCGCGGCGGCCGTTTCGCAACGCGACATCGCAAGCTGGGCCGATTGGTGGTACACAGCGGACTTCACTCTGTTCCAACCGACGTGGTTTAAGGCGCCGCCCTTCGAAGATCCGGAAGATTACAAAGCCCGCTCGCCGATTACGTATATCAATAATGTAAAGACGCCTCTGATGTTGATTATCGGCGAAGCCGATTGGCGCACGCCTACCTACGCCGGCGGCGAAGAGATGTTTCGGGCGCTCAAGTATCGAAAGATTCCCACCGTGATGGTGCGCTTCCCCAACGAGACACACGAGCTTTCTCGTTCGGGCCAACCCTGGCATCGCATCGAGCGCCTGCAGCACATCGTCGGCTGGTTCGATCATTGGCTGAAGGGCATGCCGAAACCGGAGTATGAAGTAGCGCCATAGCTGGGGCGCTGATTCTTAAGCACCGCTACGCGTAGGAGTAGCCGAGCGCTGCGATATTGAGTAACGAGGATATCTTGACGCCGAAGAGAACTCCCGTCTGCATATTAGCCGGCTTGAGAGTCTCGTTAGGGTTGGGTGGATTCTTTCCGTTGGCGCTTGCCTGCCAGTCGGCCCAGGCCTTGTCGATGAACGCGCGATGCAGCCAGAACAGTGGATCAGTCGGTGATGCCCTGCCGGCCATGTCACCGCCGACTGCACTATGGGTGCTCGCATCGACGGTGCCTTCGAGCAGGGTCTGGAATCCATTGAAGGTTCCGGAGAACGTTTTCACTGCGGCCAGGTCTGTAGGCGATGCAAGTTGAGAAGGATCCCAGGTGCGCGAGACCGACCAACGCGCCAGCAGCGCCGGATCATCTAGCGCGGACGGAATATGGCGGTCAGTAACGGAATCCCAGTAAGGCACCGTGACCCTGGGAGCGACGGCTTGGAGGCGTTCTTCGAGAAGCTTAACGAATCGTCTGTGCCAAGTGAGAAAGTTTTTCCCCCGCACCAGACTACTGCCCATGCGCATCGTGTGAACGCTCCAATCCATGTGGGCCATGCTCATCGCATCGACGTGGAGCGTGACGAATCGGCGATATGCAGGCGGAGACGCCGTCGTACCATGAACGTCATCAACGGCATTGATGAACGCAGTCCACTCGGCGCTGGACATATTCTTCTGATCTTTCCGAACACCCATAACACTCTCCTTCGGTTGGAGTGGAGTCATGAGGCGGGCTCATCGCAAGACAGACCATCAAGTCTGCCGGTGCAAAATGGTAAGGGATGAGCCCTCAGCCTATATGACATTCGGACTCGATCCATTTCGTCTGGGTCTCCTGGATTTACCTTGGGGCGTAATTCGCCACTACATCTATCTCGCTGTAGAACGTATTACCAAAATCATCCGCGATTTCGGTTGCATAAAGGTCAAACAGCAGGTAGCGGAATTTGCCGAGCTTGCCACTCTGGCTGGTAATGCTCACACCGAACTGGCCGCCATCTTCAGCTTCATCGTTTGACCTGGTGTCGACCGTGGCAATGAGATTCCAACCGCACACCGCGGGATTGATGTTGGCTTTGGGCGCGTCATTGAATTTTGGGTCGGCGCCGTCGCTGGCCCAAAGCCGGTAGACCTGCGGGGCGCGCGCGTTCGAATGCCATGAGTAAGAATTGATCTGCGCAAGCTCGATCACGCTTCCCAAATCCATGCGCACGCGCCCGCCGCCTGAACCGGCTCTCAGGAAGAAATTCTTTCGTGGCTGGTCATCAGAGGTGGGAAGAATGCCGTCAGTGAGAGCGCTGATGTCCGCGCTGTTAGGGTCTGCTTCGGCATCGACCATCGTCAGCTTAGCTTTCGTCGACGCGTCGTCGCGAGAAGGTGAGGGGACATGTTTGAACCTGAATTCAGAAGTCGCTGCTTTGCCCGTGTTGTGATCGATAGTGATGTTTACTTGGGCGTGACCGGTCAGCGCCAAGCTCAGAAGAACGACGACCGCAAATACGAGTAAGGCTGCGTGTTGGGCCGAGAAAGTGAAACTTTGCGGACTTTGCGTCTTCGCGAGAAATTCCTTTCTTCCTTCCAAAATGGCGCCAGGGAACAGAAAGTTTCCCGCGAAGGCGCAAAGACGCAAAGACAGAGAAGCTCGCTTAGGGAAAGTTCGATTCTGAGAGAGTGCCATTGCAGATTACTTGTTTCGTGCTGGTTCAGCGAGATCCGCCGCATACAAAGCCGTCGCCGGCCACAGGCGCGACGGCTCGCGCACCGCAGTCATCGCCATAATTCTAATTCGGGGATCATTTGGCAGCCGTACTTCGCGAGCCCCCGCGGGTAAATCGATCGCGTAGGAAAAAATGTAACTCGCGACGTATGGCTGGTTGCCTTTGGGACTGTGGCGGTGTGTGAGGACCCAGGCGATCTCGTCGCGCTTGACGAAGCCACGACGAATTTGATCCATGCCTTTGACGACGCCGGTTGCCGGATCGTATTTCACGACCAGATCCTGATCGATCGCGTCGGCAGTCCAGGACCTTGAGACGGCTGTCCCATTGGCCCACCGGACCTTGCCATTCGCGAATGATTAGATTTTGCCCGCCAATCGTTGCAGGCGCGTCGCCGCCAACCGCGGCCGCCAGAATGTAGACTCGGTTGTAAGCGCCTGGCGGAAGTGCGACCGTCTCCCCCTTCGGAACCAGAACGTTCAGCGCGCCGGGAGCGCCCGATCCCAACTTGAACCGAACGCCGTTGAGAGCCAACTCAGAAGGAAGCAACTCGCCCGCCAACGTCTGCTTCTTCCCATCGAAATCACCGTCGGCACGATTCGCATCAGTTGATATGCCATCGAGATTGTAGGGCAGATCCATCTGGACCGAAGGGTGGAGCGG
>QHXE01000648.1 GCA_003222835.1 Acidobacteriota bacterium
ATAGGTGATGGGGCTCATGCGTGCCGATGTAGTATCAGTAGGCTGAGCGGTAGCGACGGGGCTCGCACACGGCGACGCCGTCCACATTCACACTGAAGGCGTGAGACTATAGATTTAAACGCCTCTAATGTCCTAGTGTCTTGGGACACTCTTGGTGTCGACTACATTCGTGAACAGAGCGCTACGCGGCAAATTGTGACCCTTCCAAACGCGCTCACTTAATCGAAGGAGGAATTATGAATACGCAAAACAACATGGATACAGGTTTCGCTAACGAACTTCTTCCGGAAGAACTCCGAAAAGCGCAAGAGGCTATTCATCTTCCCGAAGTGCAAGAGATGCTGAAACAGTTGGCCGCATACAATTTAGGCATTTGCATGCCACACATGCACGATGAGGAGACGGGCAATTTCAAGACGCTACCGGCTGACATGATACAGATCGAATCAGATTTCCAGGTCAGCTTCGTGCGCAAAGATGAAAATCGCCAAAGTAGAACTATTCCGGTGGCTTGGCAGTGGGTTGATGACGGCGTAAAGGCTGCTAATGGATGCGTCCAAGAATGTGTGATTACGCATCTTCAGTCCGGCGGCGAGGCTCACAAAACTATGCATAGCACCTATTAATTCTTCACCGCCCAACAAAATCGTTGGACGCTAGCGGCGGGAGCGTGTTTCGTAACTAGCTTGGTGCGGCGGAGGGTGCTTTGATTCGCGCCGCCGCGTCAACTCAACCGTTGGGTGGCCGGGTTGGTTATCAAGTTGACGGAGGTAATCTATGTCCGACTCGCCAGATGAGAAACTCAGGGCCTACGAACAGCTCTGTATTAGCTATCGGGCGATCGACGACTTTCGCGCAAAGCTGCTTGGTTTTCTGCCTTTGGCATCTGCGGGTGGAGCATTTCTTTTATTGAATGATGTTCTCGTCAATCCTGAGAAGAGCAAGTTCGCCAAGCCATTCCTTAAACCACTCGGGCTTTTCGGGTTCGTAGTTACACTTGGGCTGTTCTTTTATGAAATCTACGGAATCCGAAAATGCCTTGCGCTCATTGAGGCTGGCAAACAACTTGAATGTTCGCTGGGCATCACTGACGGACAATTTAGAAAACGCCCTGACAACGTTCTTTACTTCATTAATGAACCGTTCGCCGCTGGCGTGATCTATCCGGCAGTTCTAGCAGGCTGGATGTTTTTGACTTTAGCCTTCCCACAGCCAGATCAGCTGCCTGCGATTGAAGCGGCTTTAACAGCTGCGATTTGGGTCTTTGCTGTTGGTTTCCTCACTACATTGATCTATAACCTTGCGTTGCCACATCATGAGTCAATTTACAATTTCTTATTCAAGAAAAAGGTTGATAAGTCGGATGAGTGCAAGTAATCAGTGCATACACTTCTGGTGGGCTTGGATTAGGAGTCTGTATTCCAATCTCGTGCCGCACCGCAATTCTCTTTGACGGCGGCGGGAGCGTGTTTCGCAACTTGCTTGGTGCGGCGGAGGGTGCTTTGATTCGCGCCGCCGCGTCAACTCTGACATTAGGCTTTTCCCTGGGATAAGGTTATTTTCACACTGGAAGGGCTACGATGAACGTATCGCGTCGAACTTTTACTGGCCACATGCTCGGCTCGCTGCTGACATTCTCACTCGTCAAAAATCTGGATAGAGTCGATGTGCTTGCCAATACCGTTAAGCCTATGGTCAGGAAATGGCTGATCGAGATGGAACATGTAACTCAGGAGCTGAGGCAGGGAAAGCTAAAGGCGATTGAGTGGCAAAGTCAGATTGAATCTTTCCTGTCTCGCGTCGATTTGAACGATTTACTGTCGGCAATTGATTATGACAGATTAGCGAAAACCGCCGTCTTTCCGGAAGACCATGAGTCAGCCGAAGACGTTGATTTTTCTCACAACGAAGGCCTACCCACAGAACTAAGCTTTGCGCCCTATTTTTATGCCATGAAAAAAGGGACCGCGATCGTGCCGCACGGTCATCGGAATATGGCTTCCATGCACATGATGCTCAAAGGCCTGGCTCATGGCTGGCAGTTTGAGCGAGTCTCTGACGAAGCGCAATATTTGACGATTAAGCCAACTATTGACAAGGCGCTTGAGGTCGGCGCTGTTACAACAGTTTCCGACCAGAGAGATAATATTCACTGGTTCAAGGCGCTGAGTGAGCCGGTGTTTATGTTTAATATAGGAGTGTTCCGCATAAATCCGTCGACAGCTTTCAGCGGCAGAGATTATGTCGATCCATTAGGTGGCGAGAAACTAAGAGGTGGATTGATCCGAGCCAGGCGTTTAGAGGTGAAGGAAGCGTATAAGCTCTATGGGAAATCCTAAAGAATGAAACGCGAGAAATTGGAAGTTTCAATTGTTAATGTTTTCGCTCGTTCGCCGGCCATGGCTCATGCTGGCAGTCGTGGTGCTAATTGCATTAATCGTCGTTGTACCGAACCGAGAGGATGTTTCTGTTCTTGAATGAACTCAACCTCTTCAACGCTCGTGCGTTAGAATGTGCGGGCGCTCCGTCGAAGGTAATGTTGCTTACTCATAAGATCTTCGGCTGGCCTTCCGAACGACGGCCGGATATTATCGTTTCGCTTTATCCATATCCTTCCCTGGAGGAAAATGTATGCCTAGAAAAATTGTTGACTTCTCAGCCATCTCCAAAATTATCCGCGACGAGCCATTCTATCTTCACTTCTGGGAGTCCACGCCCCAAGAGGCTCTCGCGTTTTTGAAAAACCCTCGCGCCGAGTTAGAAAAAATGGGGATTAAGCTGCCTGCCAATTGTCGGATCGAGACGACGATCGAAAATCATGATTATCTTAGTGAGCATACAGGCGGGCTCGCTAAAGCTAACGGAACGATTATTTGCGGTACCGGCGGCGGGAATGTCGCCAAGAACTACTACAAAGTCTCGTTCTACGCTCACGATAAAACCACTGTGGGTAAATTCACCAAGAAGAAGACGCTGTTGCATAGCGAGAACGAGACGGAACGTCGTTAGATTTCGCTCTTTCTTTGCGCCTTTCGTCTTTCTTTCCTTTGCGGCTTGGCGGGAACCGGAAGTTTAGTTTCTCGCAAAGTCGCGAAGAAAGGAAATACGTAAGGCGCGAAGAAAGAAGTGGGAACGGCTCTCATCACTGAGTTGGATCTTTCAGCACGCCAATGAAAGGCAGATTGCGATAGCGCTCAGCGAAATCCAGACCGTAGCCGACGACAAACTTGTCGGGAATTTTGAATCCGAGATAATCGATCGGAACATCCTTCTCTCGGCGTTCATATTTATCGAGCAGGGCAACCAACTTCACGCTGGCAGCGCCGCGTGATTCCAAATTAGCCAGCAGATATGAAAGTGTCAGCCCGGTGTCGACGATGTCTTCGACCACCAGAATGTGACGGCCCGCGACCGCCACATCCAGGTCTTTCAGAATGCGCACTTCGCCAGAGGTTCTCATCTCCGCGCCGTAACTTGAAATCGCAATGAACTCGATTCCCAGCGGAATGTCAGTCGCGCGTATCAAGTCGCTTAGAAAAGTGCAGGCGCCCTTCAATACGCCGATCAGCAGTGGATTGCGCCCCGCGTAATCACGCGCGATGTCAGCGCCCATTTCGCGAATCTTTTCTTTAATCTGCTCGGCTGAGATTAATACTTCCACGTTTGGATTGGTAAACTCTGACATGATTTTAGCCTGTGATGTCGCCAATGTTTTGCTCCTTCGTAGTAGCACAGACTTCAGTCTGTGATTATTCTTAGCCCATGCCGCATTGATTTACAGTCGGTTGCAATTGAGAATGAGAGTCTAGGTTGACGGCGTTAGAGTACCAACTTTAGTGGGCGTCTCGGTAGTTCAAAACTCTCACTTCTAATTCACACGCGTTACAGACTGAAGTCTATGCGCTTTGCGCCTGCGCCAATGCTGGGAGATACTATTGAAGCTCTCCGCGCAGGTCAATTAGTTTGCGCCGGTTGACCTGTTATATTTGCCTTCCACGTTTTTGGAATCGTGAACTAATGATATCTAAGTCTGTTCTGAAGATTGTTCGATCGCTCGCCTACGCGTTGTGGTTGCTGCTCCTCAGCTTCTCAGCCGTCGATCCAGCAAGCGCGCAGCAACCAGCGCCGGCCGCGTCGCCCACCCCATCGACGATCACTGCCCCGCGCGACGTCAAAGCGCACGTCACTGAAAGGCTGATCGATTCATCAATTCCGGACGACCCGGCAGTCGATCAGATGCTGGCCGTTTACACTCCGAAAGTGCGCGCTCTCGACACCATCCTCGGAAAACTAAAAGGCGAGCTGAAAAAAGGAGGCATGGGCGCCGGCTCGCTGGGAAATTTCGTAGCTGACGGCATGCGCGCGCAAGCGAGCGCCAGACTAGGAAAGCGAATTGATTTGGCCATCATGAATGGCGGCGGATTGCGGCGCAACACCATCAGTGAAGGCGAATTACGCGCGCGCGATATCTTTGAGCTGTTGCCGTTTGAGAATGCTTTGGTGACTCTCGATTTATCCGGAGAGCAGATACTGAAACTCCTCGGGGTAGTAGTTTCAGGTCGCGAAGCGCAGTCGGGTGCGCGCCTGACTTACATGATCAAAGCCGACAAGAGTTCCCAACTTGAAACGGCTATGCTGCGCGACGAGCAGGGCCGTGACCAAGAGATCG
>QHXE01000649.1 GCA_003222835.1 Acidobacteriota bacterium
CGCGATGGCAAAGTGACGGCGTACGCGGGAAAGCTTTTGGACTTGCGCGACGAAACACTGGACTGATTTCTCTTCGTCCCGTAGGGACGGTTTGATAATAGCCCAGCGATTTATCGCTGGGTTACGAAGATCAAATATCTTTCTTCTCGCGAAGTCACGACATGTTTTGTCGTGACTTCGCGAGAGAGATTAATATTCACGATTCTTTCCCAGCCATAAATGGCTGGGCTATTTTCAATCGCTCCTTACGGAGCGAGAGCACATGGCTGACGATGCAACCAGAGATCGAGTTCGCGCGCTGGTGCGCGACGTTTTGAGTAAGGCAATGCCGGCCGAATCAGAAGCTCAGAGTTCTAACACTCCTGCTTCATTAACTTCCTCAGCATCGCCGCGTCCCACCGTCACTCGCGACGAATCAGCGAAGCTCGTAATCACGGAAGACGACGTTCGCGGCCTTGAACAGGGCGCAGTATTGCGGATCGCGGAGAATGCGAAACTAACCGCGCTCGCGGCGGATATGGTTAATGACCGTAGGATCGAGATCGTTCGTCGCGTTCCACGCAGCGGTTCGAAGCAGCAAAAAACGATCGCAGTCGGCGCCGATCATGGGGGCTATGCAATGAAGGAGGAACTCAAAGCGCTTCTCAGCGAACTCGGCCATCGCGTCCATGACTTCGGCACGAACTCGGAAAGCGCCGTTGACTATCCTGACTTTGCTCACGCAGTCGCATGCGCGGTGGCGGACGGTTTCGCGGATGGCTAACAAAGTTCCCGGCGTGCGCGCCGCCGCCTGTTACTCCGTCGAGGTCGCGCGCAACTCGCGCGAACACAACGACGCCAACGTGCTCACGCTCGGCAGTAAAACGATCTCCAACGGCGAGATGCGTGAGATCGTTCGCGCTTGGCTTTCCACTGAAATTACCGAAGATCGTCATCGCAAACGCGTGGGAAAGATCGAAGCGATCGAAAGACAATACCGACATTAAGATTCGTTCAGATTTCCTGGCTTCCGGCGGGCGTGGTAGTGCCCTAATCTGAAAAGTGGCACGGGGCGTCCCGCCCGTGGATCACGCGCAAGATGCGCGTGCCACCGGCGGCATTTGACCGCTGAAAGTGTGCATGTTAGGTTCTCGAATGGCTTTCCCGACTTATCAAAACCCGG
>QHXE01000412.1:0-2784 GCA_003222835.1 Acidobacteriota bacterium
CAAGTTCTGGACACGCTCGCCGCCGCCCGGCGTCCAGTCAATCAGGACGTGGTCCTGAGTGCGGCCGCAGTGCACGGCGATTCTTTGAAGCTCCTGAACGCGTTGCGTGCCGCGCAGTTCGTGCGCAGCGGCGGGACGGGCTACGGCGTTGAGCTTTATCACGATCGCATTGCCGAGACACTGGTCGGATCGCTGGCGCCAGACGAACGAAAACAAATTCATCGTCGGTTGGCTCAGGCGATCGAAGCGCGCGGCCTAGACGATCCTGAAGCCCTTTATGAAGACTATCTCGGCGCGGGTGAAAAGGACCGCGCAGCTCTTCATGCTCAGGCGGCGGCGCGCAAAGCGGCCAGCGCCCTCGCTTTCGATCGCGCCGCGTTGTATTACCGGCGCGCGATCGAATTAATGCCCGAGGCCGCGAACCTGGTCGATCTGAAAATCGGACTGGGCGAAGCGTTGGCGAGCGCCGGTCGCCCGTCGGAAGCCGCCAGAGAATTTCTCGATGCGGCGAGAATGTCGGCTTCAGGACGAGCGCTCGAGTTGCAGCAACGCGCCGGCGCGCAGTTGTTGACGGGTGGACATATCGAAGAAGGGCTTGAAGTCTTTCGCGTCGTGCTCGAGACCGCCGGATTCAAACTGGCAAAGGGACCAAAGCTAGCGCTGCTCTCGTTGATACTTCGGCGCTTATGGATTCGTCTTCGCGGACTCGAATTTACTGAGCGCGAGGCCGGCAGCATCCCTGAGGCCGACCTATTTCGCATCGACATATGTTGGTCTGTGGCGGCTGGTTTAGGCATGGTTGACCTTATTCGCGGTGCGGATTTTCAAAGCCGGCATCTGTTGTTGGCACTTCGCGCTGGCGAGATTTATCGCGTGGCTAGAGCCATGGCTTTCGAAGCAGCGCAGAGCGCGGCGAGAGGAGGCGCCACCGAGGATCGCACGCGGCAGATTATGGAACGCACTGAAGCCCTGGCGCTGCGCGCTGCCCATCCCCACGCGATCGGCCTGGCCATCTGGGCGCGCGGATTCAGCGCTTATCTTGTCGGTCACTGGAAGCAGGCCGCCGAACTTTTCGAGCGCGCGGTGGAGGTCTTGCGCGATCAATGTACCGGTGTAACCTGGGAGCTGACCATCGCATATCGCTTCCTGCTGCACGCGCTCATGTGGCTCGGCGAGATGGCCGAGGTTTCGCGCCGCGTGCCGCAACTGCTTTCGGCGGCGCTCGAACAGGGTAATCTTCTCGCCGCAACCGACCTGCGCACCCGCATGAACGCGATCTGGTTGGCCGCCGATGATCCGGATCGAGCACGAGACGAGGTAATTGCGGCCCTTCGCACCTGGCCGCGGGCGGGGTTTCATTTGCAGCATTACACTTCGATATTCGCATTGACCCAGATCGAACTCTACACGGGCGATACGGAGGTCGCGTGGAGACACGTTGAAGGACAACTCAAGCCGCTGGAGAAGTCTATGCTACTGCGAGTTCAATCGGTGCGGATCGAAGCAACGCATTTACGCGCTCGCCTGGCGCTGGCCAGCGCGGCGTGGAGTGATCGAGAACGCCGTCTGAAAACTGCTGAGAAGCTAGCGCAAAAACTTATGGACGAAAGAATGGCGTGGTCCGACCCGCTGGCCGCATTGATTCGCGCCGGCGTCGCCCGCAGCCGCGGCGACGATCGCAAGGCAGCCGAGATGGCGTCGCTGGCAATCGAAGGCTTTGAAGTCGCGGACATGAAGTTGTACGCGGCCGCCGCACGCCGTCGTCTAGGCGAGATTATCGGCGGCAATCGCGGCGCCGAACTAATCGATCTGTCAGCGGACTGGATGCGCCGTCAGCAAATCAAGAACCCGGCAGCGTTTGCCAATATGCTGGCGCCGGGATTTACGGAACCGTTTCATAACCGCGGGCGGTAGCGACCGGAAGGTGCCACAGTAGGGTGTGTATATTTGTGGCGCGTGTTTGTAGTGTTCGGGTCATGGGGATGTTAGCATGCGTTTCGGAGAACGAAAGTAATTTCTATGAACGGTCATCGGCTTCAATTGAATAAGAGAAAGATTTCCTCATTTTGCAAACGGCATCACATTAGAAAACTGTCGTTGTTCGGTTCAGTGCTTCGCTCTGACTTTAATGAGGCGTGCGATATTGACGTCCTCATCGAGTTCGAACCAGCTCACGTCCCGGGCCTTATTCGCCTTGCGGCTATGGAACGTGAACTGACCGAACTGCTGGGCAGAAAAGTTGATCTGCGCACACCTCAGGACCTAAGTCGCTATTTTCGCGATCAAGTGCTCGCTACCGCCAGTGTTCAATATGCTGAGTGAGGACAGCATTCGTCTAAATCACATGCGCGATGCCACGAGAGAGGCGTTGGCATTCGTCGCGGGAAAGACTAGAGATGATCTCGACATTGATCGGCAACTGGTGCTTGCTCTGGTCAAGTCAATTGAAATCATCGGAGAGGCTGCCGCAAAGACTTCGCGCGGGTTCAAGACGACATCAACTGATATACCTTGGCGCGACATCACTGCCATGCGGAACCGCCTGATTCACGCCTACTTCGATATCGATCTTGATATACTTTGGCAGACTGTCACGACAGAACTACCTCCGCTTCTTGACAGGTCTGGAAGCGTTGCTCCACGCAGAGGCTGAATGAACCAACCCCTTCTAGCATCCCTCTTCGATGAAACCGAACGCCAACCGGTCAGCGTGTCGGAATTGACGGCTTCGATTCGCAGCGCGCTGGAAAAGCGTTTCGCTTCGGTTTGGGTCGAAGGCGAAAT
>QHXE01000412.1:2851-6521 GCA_003222835.1 Acidobacteriota bacterium
GACCCGCAGATGGCTTGCAAGTGCGCGCGCGTGGGCGTCTGAGTGTTTACGAGCCGAAAGGGGAATATCAACTGATCGTCGAAACGCTCGAGCCGGTCGGCGCGGGCGCCTTGCAACTCGCATTCGAGCAAACGAAGGCGCGACTGCAAGCGGAGGGCCTGTTTGCCTCTGAATTGAAGCGACCGATTCCGATGTTTCCGCGACGCGTGGGGGTAATCACTTCGGCGAACGGCGCCGCAATTCGCGACATCCTGAACGTCATCTCCCGACGCACGCGCACCGTGCACGTTTTGTTTGCTCCCGCGCGCGTGCAAGGCGACGGTGCAACGGGCGAAGTTGTACGGGCAATCAAATTCCTCAACGAGTTTCAGGCGCGCGCGTTGCGCGAAGGACGACACGAAGAAGGAATCGACGTGATGATTGTCGGGCGCGGCGGTGGCTCGATCGAAGATCTTTGGACATTCAATGAAGAGGTTGTGGCGCGCGCGATTCGCAACTCGGCAATTCCCGTGATTTCGGCCGTCGGGCACGAAACCGATTTCACGATCGCCGATTTTGTTGCCGACATGCGCGCGGCCACGCCTTCAGCGGCGGCTGAAATTGTTGCGGCGCACGAGGCTCAGTTGTGCTCGGTGCTTGAAACGTTGACTAAGACCCTTGCGCGCTCGATCCGATTCAAGATTTCGGGCACGCGCGCGAATGTACAACGGATAGCGCTTTCGCCGGCCTTTGATGCGGTGCTCGGACGCCTGCACAGTGCGATGAGCGCCACTGACGAGGCTGAACATAGATTGCAAACAGCGATTACTAAGACCCTTCAGCATATTCATCGGAGGCTTGGGGCCGCCGTGCACAGTCTTTCGCCGGCGCAACTGCGTGCAAACGTGAGGTCGGCGCGCACCCGTTTCGAGTCGTTAGGTAAAGCGCACGACGCGGCGATCGCGACTCGGCTGGAAACGGCGAAGCAGAAACTCGGCTTGGCGGCGGCGGCACTGGATGCGATGTCGCCGCTGAGAGTTCTGGAACGCGGCTACGCGATCGCCCAAGACATGCACGGCCAAATTCTTCGCGAATCGAGTGGGATCAAAATCGGGGAAGCCGTGCACCTGCGCTTGTGGAAGGGCGGCCTTGATTGTCGTGTCGAACGAACTGAAGAATCACAATGAAACGTAACCGGATAGTTATAGACCTTGGTCAAGGTCAACAGCGCGGCGAGGTCCCACGAGGTTTCGCGGGGGAATCGAGATCTCGTGGCGGACTCCGCTGGGTATTGCTCATAATCGCGGTGGTCCTGATTCTGTTCGTCGGCGGCATCGCAGGCGGCGCTTATCTTTGGTGGCATCATTATCAAAGCAGTCCTGCGTATTCTCTGGCGCTGCTGGTCGACGCATCACAGCGTAACGACACCGCGGCCGTCGATGGTCTGCTCGACACTGACAAGGTGACGGCTGATTTTATTTCGCAGATCCGGCAACGACTCTCGGGCTCGTTACTCAATTCGCGCTGGTCGGATCAGATTGATTCGACGATTTCAACACTCACTCCCAAACTGCGAGAGACCGTGCATGATCAATTCCTACAGGAGTTGCATAGACTCACTGAGCCGGCTGCCGGAAAGCCTTTCTTCATAATAGCGCTCGGCATCGGCCAGTTCGCCGACATTAAACAAGAGAACGATACCGCCCAGGTGAAAGTGAACGTGCGCGACGAACACCTTGAGCTTACAATGCAGCCGAATGCCGAGCATTGGCGAATCGTCGCTGTAAAGGACGATAAAATGGCCCAGTTGATCGCTGACAACGTGATGAAGAATTTGCCACCGGGCCGCAATGGATTGCAAGATGAGATTCGCAAGCAGACGGAACGTTTTCTGAAGCCGGGTCAGTAGTAGTGTTTTCCCCTCTCCCTTTTGGGAGAGGGGCCAGGGGTGAGGGTGCGGAGCTTAGGACAATAAAGAGCAGGTGCGGTGCTCGCTAGACCCTCTCCCCAACCCTCTCCCAGCGGGAGAGGGCCTAGACCAAAATGAGCAACTCAAAACCAAAAACTTTCGAATCATCGCTGGAAGAACTCGAACGCATCGTCCGCGAGCTGGAACAGGGCGAACTGACGCTGGAGAAGAGTCTTGAATTGTTCGAGCAAGGCGTGAAGCTTTCGCGCGAGTGTCAGGAGCGTTTGAATCAGGCTGAGCGACGAATTGAGATGTTGACCCGTGACAATCAGGGGCGCCCAATCGTTACAGCTTTTGAGCCAGAGAGCGAGTTGAGCGCTTCCACCAGCGATGATGATGATTCCTCATGAATCTTTTTTTCAAGTAATTTCACCATAGAGACACAGAGCATCACAGAGTTTGCCCAGAGAAATGCCTTTTCCGCCAGACCCCTCGCCGAGCAAAAACCTTCGTGGCCGGGTGTTAATCTGAGCTAAACTGATCGCGTAATGGATGAAGCACAGCGCCAGTTCATGGCCGACGCGCAAGAGATCGTTGAAAAACTCGATCGCGATCTCGAACAACTGCGCGTCATGCGCTTCCAGGGCCCGAGACGGCGCGAACTGGCCGCGCGCATTTTTCGTCGCGTGCATACGCTAAAGGGTTCGGCGGCTTCGCTGGGGCTGGAGACTGTTCGCGAGGTTTCGCACGAATTCGAGAGCGTGTTGGACAGCGTACGCCTGGGTCGCGTCATCATCGACGATTCATTGCTGAATCTATTTGAAGAAGCAACGAACGTAATCGCGCAGGCGCTTTCGCGCGAACCCACTGGCGGCGAGGTAAAGGCGAAAACACTAATCGCGCGTTTGCAGGCAATCGCCAGTACCGGCGCCAGTCAGGGCAAGATCGCCGGCACGTTGCGAGCTACCCTGCCACCTGACGTGGCCCGTTCGCTCAGCGAATACGATCTACAACACGCCCGCGAAGCCGTCCGTGAAGGCGCCAGGTTGTTCATAGTGTCGGCCGGCTTTGCCATCGAAGACTTCGATCAAAACTTTCGCGAACTCAGCAAGTTGTTGGGGCAGCTCGGCGAAGTGATTGCCACCGTGCCCGGAGAATTCGCGGCTGCTGATGAGATTAGCTTCCGACTGCTCTACGCCGCCGAAGTGATCTCTGAAGAGATCGCGCGCCGCGCTGTCAAACTGGGCCGAATCGAAATAAATGAGTTAAAGATCGAGCGTGCTTCAACTCCGCACAGAGAGCCCGCGCCGGCGGACTCGCTGCGAATGATACCGGACGAGCCTGCCGCCTCAGTCCGCGTGGAGCTGAGTAAACTTGATCGAATTATCACCGACGCCGGTGAATTATTTCGCGATACGACCAACGCGCTTTCCGCTGCCCGCGCGCCGGACAATCAGGGTGTTGTCACCGCCGCGACTCTACGTTTGCGACGCCGGTTTGTCGAACTCGAAGAACGGCTGATCAAACTGCGGCTGGTGCCGCTCTCTGAAACACTTGAACGAGTTGCGACGCGGGCGGGAAGAATTGCCGCGCGCCAGTTGGGAAAGGAAGTTGAATTTGAAATCGTGGTCGGCGACATCGCAATCGACAAGCCTCTGGCCGATGCCATTGCCGAACCGCTTCTGCATCTGGTGCGCAACGCCATCAGCCACGGCCTCGAAAGTCCGGAGGAACGAACTGCGGCCGGGAAGGATGTTATCGGTAAGTTGAGACTAGCCGCTT
>QHXE01000413.1 GCA_003222835.1 Acidobacteriota bacterium
AACTTTCTTAACGCAAAGGCCGCTAAGGTTAACTGCAAAGGCGCGCAATGGATTTCTTCGCGGCCCTTGCGAAAACCTTTGAACCCTTTGCGTTCAAACTCACAGCGACCGAATGAAGTTTGTCTCGTACATCAGCTCACAGCTTTTATTCGTGCCACCGGCGATTTAACTCCAACCCACTTGCGAAAATTCACAGAGAACAAGCGGCTTACATCTCGCTCGATCTCCTCGCGCGTCGCGGCGCGCCCGCTCTTGAGCAACTTCTCGTAAGGTTCGCAGGCCGCATCGGCGATGAAATGCCGCGCGTGTCGCCATTTGTAGATCAACGGTTCGGAAAGACTCCGGCGGTGTCACGCTGTGTACGTTGTTTTCAATCTTTGAGGCGCGCCATACGCGGGCTCGATCCGGTCCAACGCTTGAAGGCGCGCGAGAACGCGGCCGGTTCGGAGAACCCCACCAGATAGGCCGTCTCATTCACCGAAACCTTTTTTCCGTTCAAGTAGTGGAGCGCCAGCTTGTGGCGCAACTGATCCAAAACCTGTTCGAAGGTTACGCCCTCCGCTTTCAGCTTGCGAAAAAGCGTCTGACGGCTGAGCGCGAGTTTGCCGGCGATCATGTCCATGCTCGCTTCGCCGGTGTGCAGGATGGGGATCAAAAGGTTCTCGACGCGGCCCCTGGTAGTTTTCGAGCTCTCCAGACTCTTGAGCAATTCTTCAGCACGAGCGCTCATTATCTCTGAAAGATATGGGTTCGTGCGCGGCAACTTCATGTTCAGGATTGCTTCATCGATCAGCAAAGCGTTCATGTGGCTGCCGAAGAACAGGGGCACAGCAAAGATGCGGTCGTATTCGAGGCGGTAGCTCGGCTCTGTGTGAGTGAAGCGGATAGCTTTGGGAAACTGCAGGTTCGCGAGACTAGGCATTGATGCTGACAGCGACGCCTGCAGCGCTCGGGTGCCACAGACATTGCGCGCGAAGCCGGATTCCGTCAGAAGTGGATTGGCCTTGTAAATCTCGCTTGTGAATTTCATCCACACATCGCCATTTTCGCGGACCAACTCAATTGCATCCGCGGTTCCACCGTCGTCCGCATCGAGCGTCAGAGGTGCATAGCGGTTCACTTGCCGGCGCACTGACTCCACGTTGTCAAAGGCCACGCCGATCAGCCCAACCAGCGATATGTCCTGCAACCTAACCGCTTCGCCAAAAAGCAGCGATAGAGCAGGTTCGTTGCACAATTCGATACTCGCTTTTAGCAAGGCCAGGTAATTCGCCAGCGGAATGCGGTTGTCCTGATCCTTCAGATCGTCAAGACGGATTTGCGATCGCTCGATCAACATCTGGCGATCCGCGCCTCTAGAGACGGCGAAATCCAGAAGGGCTTTGGGATAGCCGGCAGAAATCGTCGGGTTAGGCATCTGTTGCTTGGTCCTTGCAACCTCCGGTCATGTTCTTGTTACGTCGCGTCATGTTCATTGGTTTCCGCCATGGATAGTTTAGGCGTATTAACCGTTGAAGAAAAAGGAGAACCAATGCGAAAACTTACGATTCTAATTATACTCATTGCCGCGGCCACCGTCGTGTTTCCACAGGAAATGCAAATGCCGATGCCGAAAACGGCTGGCGCACAGTCCGATGCACAAAAGGCGTTTGAGAAACTGAAGAGTCTGGCGGGTACCTGGCAAGGAAGCGTGATGGGCATACCCGTGCAAACGACCATTCGCGTGACATCCAGAGGTAACGCCATCCTTCACGAGGTGACATCGAGTGGAATGCCGGACAATCCGATCACGATGATTTATGTGGACGGGGACCGCCTGCTCTTGACGCATTATTGTGACTCCGGGAACCGGCCCCGCATGGAAGGGAAGTTCTCGCCGGACGGTAACAGTGTGGAATTCACCCTCTTCGACATAACCGGGAATACCGAAAAAGGATTCATGAACCGTATTGCGTTTACAATCGTTGATGCGAATCATCATAACGAAGAGTCCACTTTCATGCTGCCTGGGAACAAGTCGTTTCGTGCGGGAGGCGTCCTTCAACGGACAAAATGACTGGGCCTCTTTCGTGGTAAAGGGTTCTCGGAAACTCTGACCGATCATGGCCCTCAGGTCGAACTTAGATTCTGTAGAATCGTACGAGACGAATGAAAGCCATTATCTATGACAACGCCGGTCCGCCCGGTGCTCTCAAGTTGGCGGAGATTGAAAAACCAACCGCCGGGGACGATGAAGTTTTGATCAATGTCCGCGCCGCTTCCGTCAATCCACTCGACGTCGGCTTATTGAGACATCCGTTCCTGCGTCGCATAGTGTCCGCGCTGAGCAAACTAAAGAACAATCGGCCCGGGCGTGATGTGGCAGGTCACGTAGAAGCAGTCGGTCGCAACGTAACGCATTTCAAGCCGGGCGACGCGGTGTTCGGCTGGTGCGGTGGGGCCTTTGCGGAGTATGCCCGTACTTCCCAGTCCAAATTGGTCATGAAGCCGGATAACGCATCGTTTGAGCAAGCGGCTGCTGTACCCGTAGCAGCACTCACCGCCTTGCAGGGTCTTCGCGACAAGGGAAAGATTCAGCCGGGGCAGAAGGTCTTGATCAACGGTGCGGCTGGAGGCGTGGGTACGTTCGCTGTGCAAATCGCCAAGTCGTTCGGCGCTGAAGTTACCGGCGTTTGCAGTACGAGGAACGTTGCCATGGTCCGATCCATCGGCGCAGATCACGTCATTGATTACACCCGAGAGGACTTCACGAAAAGTGGACAATACTACGATCTGATTTTCGACCTCGTGGCGAATCATTCATTCTCAGCGCGCAGGCGCGTCTTAGATCCTAAGGGTATATACATCGGGGCCGGCATCATCGGCCTGGGCGGGTCGATGGTCCGTCTCCTGGCTCATCAGATCACAGAGCTTGTGTTGTCACGCTTTGTGAGCCAGAAGTTCGTCACGTTGATGGCGAAACTCAGCAAAGAAGACCTGACTATCCTGCGCGAGCTGATGGAGGCGGGAAAGGTAACACCGGTCATCGACAGAACGTACTCGCTGAGTGAGGTTCCTCAGGCGATCCGGCATCTGGAAGAAGGACATGCTCGTGGAAAAATAGTGATAACTTTTGAATACAACAACACAGCCTAACAAGGCGGCTGCACTCGATTTTGCTCCGCGATGGAATCCACAGATTACGCGGATTACGCAGATTAAGAATCAATCTGTTGCACGCGTCGCAAGTGTTTTATTTTGACTGTTCCTACGTTCTGCGTAGTCTGCGTAATCTGCGCAATCTGCGGATGGTCTAGCCGTTTAGCAGCAAGTCTCGAAGCTCCAGGTGACCACCATGCTCGGCCCAGCCGGCTGCGTCTGATCCAACCTTTGTATCCTTCACCTCACGGTCCGCACCTTGGCGCAAGAGGAATTCGACCATCTCTCGCTGTCCATTGAGCGCTGCGTAATGTAACCCCGTACCCGCGTAATCAAATCCTCCCGGAACGACGTTAATCTCTGCCCCGTGTTGCAAGAGCAGCCTGGCCGCCTCGATGTGACCGTGCATGCACGCGTAAATAAATGCGTTGTTGATGAGGCCCTGGCGGTCCTGCGACCACTCGTTAACGCGATCGGCGAGCGA
>QHXE01000414.1 GCA_003222835.1 Acidobacteriota bacterium
ATCACGAAACGACAAACTGAAGTTTGTCGGACATGGGAACGAACATGCCAACACACACTTGTCCCTGGTGCGGTCTAGTCAGCGACGGCTCGAAGCGTGGTTGTCCCGCATGCGGCGCAACTATCGACGCGCGTGACGTGGTCACCGAATCAGGCTGGTCTGAGCTGCCGGGGCGAAAAGACATGGCGAAGCTTCAATTCGGCAACTCGTTCTGCCAGATAGAGGGCATATACGTTCCGGTAGCCGATATCAATCTCGCGCCGGGTGACGCGGTTTACTTCGCGCATCATGTCCTGCTCTGGAAAGATCCGCAGGTAACCATCACCGCGATGGGACTGAAAGGAGCATTCAAGCGTCTGCTGGCCGGCATGCCTCTGGTGATGACGCAGGCGCAAGGTCCAGGTCACATTGCTTTTTCTCGTGACGCGCCCGGCGAGATGATTGCCTTGCCGCTGCAACCGGGCCAGGCGGTCGATGTGCGTGAGCATCTGTTTCTGGTGGCCACCAACCAGATTACCTACGATTGGTTTCAAAGCGGTGTCTGGTTTACGACGAGAAGCGGCAACGAATCGGAGACGCATTACCCTTTGGGCCAATTCATGGATCGCTTCTATGCGCCCGCGGCGCCTGGGCTATTGCTGCTTCATTCCGCCGGTAATGCGTTTGTGCGTTCGCTCGAGCCGAATCAGACGATCCTGGTGAAACCAACGGCGCTGTTATTCAAGGACCCAACGGTGCAAATGCAACTTCATTTCGAACATCCGGCGGGCACCTGGAGTTCCTGGCGTTCGTGGGGCAATCGGTACCTTTGGCTGCGGCTGTATGGACCAGGCCGCGTTGCCGTGCAATCGGCTTATTCGCACCTGCACGATAATGGCAGGAACATCACTCGGCACAGCGGGGCAACGGTGCAACGTTGGGGCTGAGACTAATGAAGAATAGAAGGCACAGGTCACAAATACTATGAACTCAGAAACCCTAACTTCGCCACAAGCAGTAATCGCCGCGCTCTATGTTTTCGCGTTGGCGGCGTTTCTCGGTTATCAAGTTATCTCGCGCGTGCCGCCGCTGTTGCACACGCCTTTGATGTCGGCGACGAATGCTATTTCGGGTATCTCGCTGGTTGGCTCAATCGTGATTGCGGGTTCAGGACATGGCATGGTGGCGACGATTCTAGGTTTCGTTGCGGTGGTGTGTTCGACCACTAACGTAGTGGGCGGATTTGTGATCACGGATCGCATGCTGCGCATGTTCAAACGCAAGGAAGGGCCGAAGAAATAATCCGCAGATTACACAGAACTAAGACCAGGCCACAAAGAGGCACAAAAAGCACAAAATGAAATCGGGCCAGGCAATAAGCTTATTCGTACCAATCAAATCTTTTTTGAGCCTTCTGTGCCTTTTTGTGGCCACCTCCCCCATCTGCGAAATCCGCGGATAAATCAAAATGAACTGGCAAACCTACTTCATCGAATTCAGTTATCTTCTTGCCTCGATTCTCTTCATTCTCGGCCTCAAGGGCTTGAGCCATCCCGAAACCGCCAAGCGCGGGATGCACCTCGCGGAATTCGGCATGCTGATGGCCATCATCGGCACGCTCATGCATTTCGAGATCGTCAGTTACACCTGGATCATCGCGGGACTTTTGCTCGGCTCTACGCTGGGTGCGGCGATGGGCGTATGGGTGCCGATGACCGCAATGCCGCAACGAACCGCGCTCTCGCACGCCTTCGGCGCCTTTGCCGCAGCGCTGGTGGGGATTGCTGAATATTACGCCTACACGCATTACATCAAGCCGATCGCCGACCTCACACATTTGAAGATGGGCGCGATGGGTTTCGAGATCATGCTTGGATCATTGACGACGACGGGCAGCTTGATCGCGTTTGGAAAGTTACAAGGATTGGTGCCGGGCAAGCCTCTGGTTTATCGCGGTCAGAACATCTTCAATATGACGCTGCTGGCCACGACCGTCGGACTTTTCATCTATTTGATTTTTGTTCCGACTGCCGTGATCCCTTTCTACGTCATGCTGGGGCTGGCGTTCGTGTTCGGCGTCCTGCTCGTGATGCCGATCGGCTCAGCCGACATGCCGGTGGTGATGTCTTTGCTGAATTCGTACGCGGGACTGGCATCAGCCGCGACCGGGTTTGTGCTTTCGAATAATGTGCTCATCATCGCGGGCACGTTGGATGGCTTTTCCGGATTCATACTTTCGATCCTGATGTGCCGCGCGATGAATCGTTCGATCACGAATGTGCTCTTCGGCGCGTTCGGCAGCGCCGCCACGGCTGCGGTAAGCGAAGGGCAACAAGGCGAGATGCGCGAAGTCGGTCTTGAAGACATCGCGGTACAGCTCGCTTATGCTAATAAGGTCATTTTCGTGCCTGGTTATGGACTAGCGACCGCGCAAGCCCAACACGCGGTGCGTGAACTCGCCACTGTTCTGGAAAACCGCGGTGTGACTGTGAAATATGGAATACATCCAGTCGCGGGCCGCATGCCCGGGCACATGAATGTTCTGCTGGCGGAAGCTAATGTTCCTTATTCGCAGTTATATGAACTGGAGCAAATCAACCCTGAATTCCCAACCACCGATGTCGCCGTCGTCATCGGCGCGAACGATGTCGTCAATCCCGACGCGCGCGATAATCCCGGCAGTCCCATTGCCGGCATGCCCATCCTCGAAGTCGATCGCGCAAAGTCAGTCGTCGTTTTGAAGCGGGGGCAAGGCAAAGGTTTTTCAGGTCTCGAGAATCCGCTGTTCTTTAAGCCGGTGACCGGAATGCTTTACGGTGACGCGAAGGACACGCTGACGAAACTCGTGAGTGCGGTGCAACATGCGTAACAGTTAGTCACTCCTTAGGAGTGAGATGTTTATAGTACCGACATCAGACGAGAGAATGATCTCCGTTAGAGCGCAATGTTCCAGCGGAATGGTTTTCAGCGAGTTCGATACTACATTACGCTCCTAACGGAGCTTGCCGCATTATGCGTAGTCCGGTTTTCTATAAACATTTCGTCCCTCTGGGTCTAGACAACTTTCTCGAAGTCCTGATAGTCAATCATCTATGCGAAAACTGAAACTCTACTTAATTATTCTCACGATCGCCTTATCGCTGGCGCTCCCGACTGCATTAGCGCAGCGCAAAGACGGCCGAGCAAAGACAAGCAGCGCGGTGACAGTTCTGATGACGCGTGGCGTGGAAACCATCTCCGCGAACCAGCTAAGGAACTATCTATACTTCATCGCCTCGGACGAAATGGAAGGACGCGACACGCCCTCGCGCGGATTGGACACGACGGCAAAGTTCATCGCGATGAATTTGGATCGCTGGGGGTTCAAGCCTGCGGGCGATGACGGCACTTTTTTCCAGCACATTGCGCTGCGTCGCGATCAGCTCGACGGCGGACACAGCTCAGCCGAGATCAACGGCCAGAAATTCAACTTTGGCGACGACTTTCTGCCGAACGCGGTGTCGGCAACGATCACCGGCCCGTTGGTTTATGCCGGTAACGGCTGGGTCGTGAAATCGAAAAACATGAATGCTTATCAGGGTGTCGATGTCAAAGACAAAATCATCGTCGTGTCGGGCCAGCCTTTTCCGGGTTTTCCGCGCGGGATCACTCGCGCCGATCTGGCCGGCACGCAGGGAGTTGACTGGATCAATCCGAACTTTTATGCCCAGCAGCACGGCGCCAAGGCAGTGCTGACGATTACTGAGGCGACGACCTCGCAGAACTGGGAACAGCAGCGTCTGCGCAGCTTGCAGCCTGCGCGCGCGGTCGTCGAAAAATTCACAACTCGAAACGGCGGCGCGCCACCGGTTCCCACGGTGACAATGTCGATGAAAATGGCGACCGCGCTTTTTGAAGGTGAGAAGTATGACGCCGCAACCCTCACCAGCCGCGCCCAGAATGGCGAGCAAGTTCCGGCGTTTGATCTGAATTCGACTAAGCACATAACGATTACCGTCGCGGCTAAAACTGAACATCCGATGACTCAAAATATAGTTGCCGTGTGGGAAGGCGGCGATCCGGTTTTGAAAAATGAGTACGTGGCGCTTGGCGCGCATTACGATCACATCGGCATCTGCGCGCCCGGCACAGCCGATCCGATTTGTAATGGAGCGGACGACGATGGCTCAGGCACAACCGCTCTGCTCGGCATGG
>QHXE01001130.1 GCA_003222835.1 Acidobacteriota bacterium
CCCTATCGTGCCAGGGCTGCAACGGGCATAAGTACACAAAACAACAGGTGACGGACCCAATTACCGGCCTCGTCGTCCCGCTTTTTCATCCGCGACGCGACCGCTGGAACGAACATTTTGCGTGGAGTGTCGACACGACTGTAATCGTCGGTTTAACTCCCACAGGCCGGGCAACGGTCGAAGCCTTGCATCTCAATCGGATTGAACTGGCAAACTTACGCGAAGTCCTGTACGACGCGCAGGAACACCCACCTACTGAATCTAACCTCTAAAATTCCACGCTCACGCGAAGCGATAAGGGTGAACCTACAAATTTCGAATTGCGAATTTCATAAGCTAAGACCAAAGAACGAAGAGCCAAGGGCTAAATATGGCAACGACGACTTGCGGAGTCCCGTATTCAGATTGTCAACTTGCACGACGGGCGCCGGACGCAGTTTAGCCGTTCGGAGATCTGAATTTGGAAAAAGCACCAGCACTACACCAATCCTCAAAGGCAGCAAAGCTGGGACGTAAATTCGCGGCTTGCTCGGGGTCGATGCCTTGCTCGCGCAGGTCAAAGGTTTCTTCTTTCCATCGCCCGCGCCGATCGGCGCGGGCGAAACCTTCGGCGCGCTGACTGTTATCATCCAAACCCTCGACGAACTCTAATACTTCTTTCTGTTGTTCATCGGGCAGCTTGTGAACTTTTCTTTGAATTGCTTCTTCCAGGTTTGCCGACATAAGAGTGACCTCTCATCAAATCGCGACTACTGCTCCAATCTGACTGCCCATTTTTCTCTCATCAATCCTAACATGCATCGCCGCGAAGTTGTGAAACTGAATTGGGAATCAAGCTAAGAGCAGAGCCAAGAAGCAAGAGCAAAGAGAGCTACAAGTTTAAGTTTTTTCTTTGTCTCGACGCGAGAATATCACAGC
>QHXE01000415.1 GCA_003222835.1 Acidobacteriota bacterium
TACAGCGCTGCCTGATTTGTTTTTCGACGAAGATGTGCGCGATCGAGAAGCCCGTGCATCGTTCGAGCATGCACTCGAAGGGCTGCGAGAGATTGCCCCGCTTCCCATCTCGGTTGCGGTGTTTTCTGACGCAACTTCCTACAAAACAAAGCGACGGGATTTCCTCCAGAGACTCTGCAAAGAAGCAAACGAAGTTGTGAAGGTTGAAGCGCGGCCGGGTGACGAACTCTCCTTTACCCGCGAGAAAGCCGCACCGCTCCTATCTGTCTGAAGTAAACCCTTGGAGGCGCACTATGGGCAGGACCGTCCCTACATTCGTCCAACTAATCCAACAAGCAGCAGAGCGATGGAAAAAGTTTAGGCGTGCATTGAGACGGGAGGATCAGCCGCACTTCGACAGGCTCTTTGTCCGCGTGCGCTGCTACACCCAGGCAGCGACCTACCAGTGTCACGACAATCCGATGGAAGCCATTCTGCTCTCCATTGCACTCGACCAGGAAAAGCGCTTGTACGCCATCGAAAAAGTTCTTCAGAACGCAGGGGTGCTTTGTGAAATTGCTGCAAGGATGGATTCTCGACCTCTACTCGAACAAACAGGGGATGACGCTGTGGCTGATCGACAGGAATCAAGCGCATTACCGTTTGACTGACTCATTTACCCCAGCGTTTTTTGTATCGGGGAGTGAGGAAGGCCTTGCCCATCTCCAGGACGCCGCTCAGAAACAAGCCACAAAACTTCGAGTCCGGCTGACGGAGAGGACCGACCTATGGCTGAATGCGCAGCGAAAAGTCCTCGAAGTGTCGGTTCTTGCTCCCACCGAGTTCGTCGGGTGGGGACGGTGGGTGCACCGCGTCGATTCGCGGCTGCAGCTGTACAACAGCGACCTTATGGTTGCCTCGCTCTACTGTTGGGAGAAGCGAGTATTTCCCCTGGCCCTCGTGGAAGTAGCAGCGGACGAAGAAGGAAGAATCCAAGCTATCGAATGCCGCGACAGTGAATGGACGCTCGATTACGAGATGCCGCCTCTCAAGATTATGCAGATTCGACTAACCGGATGTTCGGGCATCGATCCGGCACATGGGCAGAGACCTGCCCTCGAGGTTGAGATAGATGGAACTTGCTGGGAACTTGACGAAAGCGGCGAACCGCCGGCATTGGGATTCGCCCATTTGCTTAAGCGCGAGGACCCGGATGTAATCCTTTCAGAGTGGGGTGATTCAACGATTTTGCCGCTGCTTCGCCAGCAGGCGGAGCACTTGAAATTCTCCCTGAACCTGAACCGCGATCAGGCCGCCTCCGTTCAGCAATCACGAGCGCGCAGCTATATGAGCTACGGACGCATACTTTTCAAAGCAAGTGCAACAACACTCTTCGGGCGTATCCACGTCGATAAGCAGAATTCCTTCATTTCGGAGAAATGCGATTTCGCCGGACTCTGGGAACTGGCACGAGTCACCAAGCTGCCAATCCAATACGCAGCGAGAACAACAACAGGAACAGGAATCTCTTACATGCAGATGGAACTCGCTCACCGCGACGGTGTGTTGATACCCGAGCAAAAAGCGGAGCCGGAAGATCCAAAGCAACTCGACGAGCTGCTGGCCGCAGATCGGGGCGGCCTGGTTTTTGTACCGAAGCTTGGTTTTACCCCCAATGTCGCCGAGCTGGATTTTGTGAGCCAGTTCCCAAGCATCATGGCCCGTTTCAACATCTCTCCCGAGACCGTCAATTGCCCTTGCTGCCCCGATGCCCCACGGATACCAGAGCTGGACTATCGAATTTGCCAGAAGAGGCGGGGCATCACGAGCCGGGTCGTCGAGCGACTGATCGCCAAAAGGACAGAACTGAAGAAACTTCAAAAGGTATCGGCCCCCGACCTTGCGCTGAGATTCAAACTGCAAAGGGACTCGCTGAAGTGGCTACTTGTATGCTGCTTTGGGTATACGGGTTACAAGAACGCGCGGTTTGGAAAGATCGAGGCCCACGAAGCCATCAATGCCGTGGCCAGGGAAACGCTTCTCGTAGCAAAGGAAATAGCGGAGAGCCGCGGATATGAATTGTTGCACGCTCTGGTGGACTCGCTCTATGTATGGAAGGAAGGAGCGACGCACGAGGATTACGAGAAACTCGCCCGAGATATCGAGGATCAGACCCGTCTGCCTTTAGCAATTGAGTCCGTCTACAGATACGTTGTTTTCCTTCCATCGAAGCAATATCAGGGTGTTCCAGTCCCAAACCGTTTTTTCGCAGTTGGTGAGGATGGTGAAGTCAAGATCAGAGGCCTCGAATGCCGACGCCACGATACACCTCCTCTACTGAATCGAATGCAGCATGAGGTGCTCTCGATCCTCGCCGAAGCCCACGACTACGATTCCTATCTTCAAAAGCTGGAAGTTGGACGTACGGTCTTGGCTGCTTACGAAGAACGCCTAGCAAGTGGAGATGTGGAGATCAAGGATCTCGTCGTGAGCAAGCGAATCACGCGAGGGCCGCGCGACTATCAAAAAGCAGGTATCACTGCGATCGCTGCACAGCAACTTTTCGGAAGTGGGGTCAAGCTTCGCCCGGGTCAGAACATCGAATACATCATCACCGATAGCGAGTCCGCAGTGCCAAATGATCGAGTACGGGCCTTTGCGCTTTGGGAAGGATGGTTTGGCTACGACCGCAAGAAGTACGCCGCCATGCTCCATGAGGCGTTCCAGCCGTTCGAATTGGTCGCCGCCGAAATTCCACAGCAAAACGGTCCTGATGAGCCTCCGGCTGGCCAAGACTGGGTGGACACTCCGCTTTTCGCCTGCCTGAAATCAATCGTCTGACCACACCACCGGGAACTTCCAACAGTAGGACTTATTCCTCTGCCCTTCCTGCCGTAAGAGTGCGCTTCCCCACCCGCTTGTTCTGTCAAGGCCGTCCGCTCCGCTCCCGTGAACGCAAACTGCGCGGCCTTGACAGCGCGGGCGGTGCAGCGCAGGGGACCGCCAGGAAGGGCATTTGCTTCTTTTTTTCAAGCGGAAATCACGCTCGAAAAAAGGAGAAAGAGGAAAACAAAATGACAGAAAGACAGCACACCACTTGGGGAGAATTACTGCGGGATGCAGTGGAAAAACCGGGTCGATTGCTCGAAGCCTACACCGCGTTTCATAACTACAGCTTCGGGAATGCATTGCTTGCGCTGGAACAGTGCATCCGCCGCAATCTGCAACCCGGACCACTCAATACCTATCACGGATGGCTCGAACGCAAACGGCAAGTTCGCAAAGGGGAGAAAGGAATCACCCTTTGCATGCCGATGCCGTTCAAAAGAGCCACCCCGACCGATGGCTTCCAAGACGAGACAGCCGAACCGGAGACAACCTACGCCTTCCGGTTTCGGCCGTATTGGTTTGTGCTTGCACAGACCGAGGGAGAGGACACTTACACTCCGCCGATCCCCAACTTCGACATCGACACGGCGCTTCGAGCGTTGAACATCACGCGCACGCCGTTTGAGGAGATGAACGGCAACATTCAGGGCCTCGCCAACGGACGCGAAATCGCCGTGAATCCCCTTGCCGCACTCCCGCACAAAACTACATTCCACGAGATCGCTCACATTGTTCTCGGCCACACGACGTCCGAAAAGCTTGTGGATGGCGAACAGACCACTAGACATATCCGCGAGGTTGAAGCGGAGTCTGTCGCGCTGATTTGCTGCGAAACGCTCGGCCTCGATGGTGCCGAGTTCTGCCGTGGCTATATTCAGCACTGGCTGAAAACCGAAAAGGAAATCCCCAACCAAAGCGCGGCCCGCATCTTTGCCGCTGCCACTTCCATTCTGAAAGCAGGAACCGCCGCAGCGGGCAGCCAGTAGGCTGCCCGCTTACGTTTCTCTCGAAATCACTCGAAAGTGTCGAAGGACGCGGCAGCGTGCGCCCCTACCGCGCCGCTTGGATGTCGGGTTAACGGAGAAATGGCCAGGATCAGCGGCACATTCCACAACAAAACTAAGGGAGGAAAATGTTAGCGTCCCCGCCCAGCCTTCTCGTGCTGCTTGGAC
>QHXE01000416.1 GCA_003222835.1 Acidobacteriota bacterium
CTAATCGGCTCCAGATTCCGTTGCAGCCTAATCTCTTCATCGGGCGCCAGCGGCACACCGTGCTCCTTGCGTAGCGCATTAGCGGCGCCCGCGAGACGCAAAGCGCGCTCAGGTTGGTTCTGCACCAGGGCCAGTCCCACAAATCCTTCGAGCAGGCGAGCAACACCGCGTATGTCGCCCAACTCGCCGAATATGACCATGCTCTCCTCGTAGAGTGAACGCGCTCTCATGCAATCGGCCATGTCGCAAGCCAGATCCCCCAGGTCGGCAAGCGCGTTGGCAATATCCCACTTGCTGCCGGACTGCATGAACATTGCGAGGCTCTCGTCGTAGAACGAGCGCGCTTTCTGATAGTCGCACTGTTTGCGAGCTGCATCACCCAGATGGCTTAGGGAAGAGGCTATGCCGCGCGCGTCCTTCAGCTCTTTGAAGATAGCCAAACCCTCCTCGTACAGTGAGCACGCTACGACATAGTCACCCTGGTTTTCGGCTATGTTGCCCAGGTTGCTAAGCGAGAGGGCAACTGCTCTCCGGTTGCCGAGTTCTCGCCAGACCGCGAGACTTTCTTGGTAGAGAGAACGCGCTGCCGCGTAGTCGTGATTTCTGACGGCCACGATGCCGAGATTATTTAGTGAATTGGCGATTCCCCACTTGTCGCCCAGGGCGCGATTAATTGCGAGATTCTCTTCAAAGAGAGTGCGTGCCACCTGGTAGTCACCCTGTGTGTCAGCCAGTACGCCGGCGGCATAAAGCGCTTTCATCCGTGACTTTGATTGATCGGACCCTTTGGAGATAGCCAGAAGTCTCCCCAGTCGCTTTCTGCCTTCCGCAAGATAACCGCGCGTTTCCCAGAAGCGCCACAAGGCACCACCGAGTCGCAATCCGATCTCCACCTGCGCGCTCTCAGTCGACCATTCGAGCGCAGCACGTAGATTGTCATGCTCAACCTCCAAACGATCCAGCCATATCTCCTGATTCGAACCCAGCAGTTGCGGCTCAATCCGCTCAGCTAACTTGAGGAAGAAGTCTGCGTGCTGCTCGCGGATGGCTGCTGCCTCTTCACTCTGCGACAGACGACCTAACCCGTACTCTCGAATCGTCTCGAGTAGCCGGAAGCGCGACTCGCCGCCCAATTGCTCTTCCTGTCGCTGCAGACTCTTATCCACCAGCGATGACATCCCTGCAAGAAAGTCGATACCCAGATCGCCCGCGGGATTGCAGACCGCCTCGGCAGCCTCCAGTGTGCACCCATCGACAAAGACACAGAGCCGCCTAAAAAGTTTCTGCTCGTCTTCATCCAGCAACTCATAGCTCCAGTCTATTGTTCCCCGCATCGTTTGCTGTCGTTCCGGCAGGTCGCGTGCTCCTCCTGACAACAGTTGGAACCCGTCTTTCAGCCGTCCCAACATCGCAGCAGGCGAAAATAACTTGATGCGCGCGGCAGCGAGCTCAATGGCGAGCGGCAGTCCTTCCAATCGTCTGCAAATCTCTACCACGACGCCGGCATTTTCATCGGTGATTGCGAAGTCGGGCTTAACTGCCCGCGCTCGTTCACTAAATAACCCCACCGCCGAATATTGCTGCAGGACTTCCACTGGCGGCATCGATCTGTATTCAGGCACGGTCAACGGAGGCACTGGAAATTGATGTTCTCCGCTCACATGTAACACCGCGCGGCTCGTCACCAGGATCTTGAGTTGAGGCGCCGCCGAAAGTAACTCGACCACAAGTGGCGCAGCGGCGAGTGTCTGCTCAAAGTTATCGAGCAGCAGCAGCATCTGCTTGTCGCTTAAATAATGCTTGAGACTCTCGGCGACAGGGCGGTCAGAGGTTTCCCTGACGCCAAGTGTTTTAGCGATTGCGGAAACGACAAGGCTGGAGTCGCTGATAGACGAGAGAGTGACAAAGAAAACTCCATCCGCGAAGTCGTTGAGCAAATCAGATCCGACTTCGAGACTAAGTCGCGTCTTGCCCGTACCGCCGGGACCCGTCAGAGTAACTAAGCGCGCTCTCCCTTGTAAGAGTTTCTTGACGGTGCCCGATTCTGTCTCGCGACCGATAAGAGCGGTAAGCTGTGCCGGTAGATTATGAGGAATCATTGGAGCCTTCGATTGGCTCGCACCAGTCAGAGAGACTGGAGTCTGCAAATCCCCACTTGCTTGCGCAAGACTTCTGGCGAGCATTCCCTCACTCTTCAGATTGGCCTGAAACTCCCACTCTCGTTTCAAATTCTTCAAATCAATCAACAACTCATCGACCGTCTGATACCGCTCGTCTCGCTCTTTGTGTAGGACCTTCTTCAACATGCGCTGCAGATCGTCCGGCGCGAGTCGCAAATAATGAGCCAGTGGCGGCGGTTCCTGCTCGAGGATCGAGACAATCACATGGCTCATTGTCCTTCCCTCAAACGGCTTATGTCCGGTCAACATTTCATAAAGCACGACCCCCAGGCTCCAAATGTCGGTACTTGCTCCTACCGCAATCCCGCGAGCTTGCTCCGGCGACATGTAAGTAACTGTGCCCATGATCATCCCGGGTGTGGTGTTAAGCAGTATTTTCGTCGCCCCTTCGGGATCGGCAGCTTCTGCCGGGCTGGTCTCAGTCAGCTTAGCAATACCGAAGTCCAGAACTTTCACATAGCCATCGCGGCGAATCATGATATTCTCGGGCTTGATATCGCGATGCACGATTCCCGCTGCGTGTGCGGCTGACAACGCCGAGGCGATCTGGATAGTGATGTCAATCGCTTCAGTCAAAGGTATCTGTGCGCGCGTCAGGCGCTGCCTGAGCGTTTCTCCGTCGATGAACTCGGTCGCTATGAAATGCGCGGAGCCGGTTTGGCCAACCTCGTGAATGGTTAAGATGTTCGGATGATTCAAGGCCGAAACGGCTGAGGCTTCCTGGCGGAAGCGACGCACGCGCTCGGCGTCGTTGGCGGAGGAAACCGGCAGAAGCTTCAGGGCGATCTTACGTCCCAGGCGCGAATCCTGGG
>QHXE01000417.1 GCA_003222835.1 Acidobacteriota bacterium
TAAATAACAAAACAATTTTCAGTCTTGCATACCGTGGCAATGAAAGCTGGAAGTGCTTTTCCGGCCTTTGCTCTTACCTGATGCTACTTGTTCGCGGTTTACCAATCTGCTCGGCGGGACGCAACATCACGTTGCGGTGCGGAATGTCATTCCAGGTAATGTTCGATGAGACTTCGCTGTAATGCGGAGGGGACAGTTTTCCAGTTAGATATGCACAGTTCATTGGGTGAGAGGTCCGCGGACTGCATACGGGCGCTGCGCCACCGTTCGAGCCTGGCCTCGTAGCACCAACGGTAATAAGGGCCCTCAGAGCGCCGGCTATAGAAGATCCGAGCGCCAGTTGCTTCTGGCTCTATGCGGTCGATATAGATTCGAAGACCATTCATCATGACAATCCTTTATCAGTTCGGCCCATTCTTGCACACCGCTTAACTAGGGCATTTGTGAATCCGGGACTCCTTTCCCATGATCGCTGTTCATTGTGGGCCCCGGCTATGATTTCTCCTCGTTTCTGGTAGTGAACTGAACCAGCCCGCGCCTAACTTCTTCGAGAGCGATGCTCGTGTTTCTGCGTCTCAGCGGATCGGATTCGATTCTGGCGGGCGAGCCATTCAAAAGTTGCTTGCATCTCAGGGCCGCGACCACAATCAGGCGAAAGTGTGAATCTATTCCCGGCCATTGCTCCTCGTGCGTAGAGGTGCTGCGATAGTCGCTCTTGGATTTATCAGCTCCAGCCAAAGGGCCTCCTTAAACCTTCTAAAGGAATCTAGTCATCAATAAGAGCACTGGCTCGATTTCAAACCAGTCGCCATTAGCGCATTGCATACCATATATGCTGCTCATTGCGGATGTTTTCTCCAGAGAAATCAGGATAGACTTCTCCGAGGAGGGGGCGAAGTGATGTGCATCTCATCATTTCTGTCGTAGCGCAGGAAAACTGAAAAAAACAGGAACGCGGCAGTACAAGCAAGCAAGCCAAAACCAATGGCCCACCACAAGTGTTGTATTCCGCCCTGCACATCCACGATTCCACTTATATTCTTGAATGTCACGAACAGATAGAACTGCCAAACGGCAATCACCGCAATCAACATCACAACGATAATTGCCGTCAGCAAGTTTTTTCGATTCTTTCTTCGACTCATGCTTTCTCTCACCTTTCGTTACCGCAATCCTATTCGGCTCAGGCTTGGGCGCGAGCACAGATTGATAACAAACAACGCGATTGCGCCGCCGAGAAATAAGTTAGTTAAGCTGCCCGTGTAGCCAGCGACGGAACCAATCCCCCACAACAACAACAAGATCAACAAAATCGTCAACAAGACGTTGCTCCTCTAGTCAAGTTCATTAATTCGCGTTTCATTTACGCTTTTCTTTTCAGCGTTTCAGGTCTTTGCTCTTAAGCTGGAAATGAAGGTTACCGGGCGGTAGCAAACGTGCAGCTACTGAAACTGTCAACAGCTTGCGACTCATTCTCGAATACGTCGAACAAAGTCAGAACCTTTGTGTTAGCCATCAATTCGCGGAGTTCCTTTGTCAGGTGAACCACCTTAATCTGTCCACCGTTCTCGTTCACAGTAATGCAAGTGGAAACAAGTTCGCGCAGGCCACCGGCGTCTATATAGCTGACGCCCGCAAGATTCAAAAGAATATGATTCTGTCCTTCTTCAAGTAAGGATTGAACGGCTTTCGGTAAGGGGACAGTACTAGCGCCGAATCTGAGACAGATTCTTCCCTGGCCATCAGCATCCAGAATCGTCACTCCTTCGACCCGGCGCTCCTTAATACCAATATTAGTCATCGGCTTTTTTGCCCGGTTGTCCGCGGAACTGAACCGACCTTGTTTGCCCTCGTGCAATTAAACGTCTCCGCCTTCAGGCCGCTTTCGCGATCGCTGCTTGGAACGCGGAGTCGACAAACTCAAAGGTTTCCACTATTGGCTTCCCATCGACCACAGGCGAGAGGGCCATCAATATTCTTGGATAGCACACGCGGTCATAGGCCTCAGCGTCCTCCTTCGTATCCCAGGAACTTTTGGCAATCGCTTCCGAGCCCCAGGGGGCGATATATAGACTCTGGTCCCTGAATCCCTTCTGTTCGTGCAGCAACGGGACAATCGTCTGCTTGTTAATGCGGGCTAACTCTCCAGCAGAATTCACCCTGAGCTTGATCGTGACCAGCCTTCCGAACATTCCAGCCTCCCTTTGATGGTTTAGCTGTTGGCTTCAGGTGGTCTGGAGAATTCCAGAAGAACTGAGAATGGAGTTAGCTGAACTCGATCTGTGAACCACACTACGCTTCTGTGTGTTATATGTCAATCTTGCAATATATTCTGTGGATAAATAATTGGACATGCATGATATATAGCGTGTATGCTATATTGCGTAGTCAGAAAAGGTGTAATGATCCTAGTCGAAATCGATCAATTGTTAAAAGAGCGGAGACGGTCCTTCTACTGGCTGGCCAAAGAGACTGGCGTAAGTCATACGACACTCTGGCGTCTGAAGAAAGACAAGGCGCAGGGGATAACGTTCAACACCCTGGAAAAGATTTGCCAGACGCTTAAGTGTCAACCAGGCGATGTGCTCAAGGTTCGCCGCGTGAAGGAAAATAAAAAGCGTAAATAGAATTTGCGCTCTTTCGCGAACGGTTGCAAAAAACGTTTCCCGGCGAGTTACCCAAACGGAGAACAGAATTGTGATCTGGTGGGTTGGTTAATGCTAGCTCAAGGAGAAGTTATGAAGGTTTTATTAGTCAATCCTGAATTCCCGGACACCTATTGGAGTTTTCGTCACGCGTTACCGTTTGAGGGCAAGCGATGCGCCTTTCCACCGCTGGGACTACTCACTGTTTCAGCGCTCTTGCCGGACTCCTGGGAGCGCAAGCTGGTCGATCTGAATGTACGCAGGCTTAAGGCGTCGGACATCGATTGGGCTGACATGGTCTTTGCTACCGCGATGCTGGTGCAGAAAGACTCATTAAGAGAGGTAGTGAAACGATGCAAAGCGAAAGGCAAACGCATCGTCCTCGGCGGCCCGTATGTTACGACGACTATTGAAGACTTGCCCGATGCCGATCACATTTTTCTCGGCGAAGCTGAAACGACGCTGCCGCAATTTATCGAGGACCTCTCCCGGGGGGAACCCAAGCGGTCGTACCAGGCTGCCGAGCGGCCGCCACTCTCTGCCACGCCTATGGCCCACTTTCACCTGGTGGATCTTAAGCGTTACAGCGCCATGTCCGTCCAGTACTCGCGGGGCTGTCCCTTCTCCTGCGAGTTTTGCGACATCATCGAGATTTACGGGCGCGTGCCGCGAACCAAGAGCAATCAACAGATGCTCGCCGAATTCGACGCGCTCAAGGCGCTGGGATGGCGAGGGACCGTCTTTATCGTCGATGACAATTTCATCGGCAATAAGAAGAACGTCCGGCAATTGTTGCCTGAGCTGGCCCAATGGCAGAAACGAAATGGCTATCCGTTTTCATTGATTACTGAGTCGAGTGTGAATCTCGCCGATGACGAACCACTGCTCGATTGCATGCGAGACGCCGGCTTTCGCCGGGTGTTTCTCGGCATAGAGACTCCGGTTGAAGAGAGTCTCAAGGAAGCACAGAAGTCTCAAAACCGCGGCAACCTCCTCGATTCAGTTAAGAAGATTCAAAGCTATGGAATGGAGGTAATGGCGGGCTTCATCGTCGGCTTTGACAATGATCCGGCGGATATTTTTGAGCGTCAGATCGATTTCATTCGCAAGAGCGCGATTCCTCTGGCGATGGTCGGACTGCTCAACGCGCTCCCGGACACGCAACTGTGGAAACGACTTGAACGTGAAGGTCGCCTGTTGGGCGAGGCTTCAGGAAACAACACCACCTGCACATTCAATTTCAAGACTCGAATGGACCCCGCGCTCCTGATCCAGGGGTATCAGACGATAATGCGCACCATTTACAGTCCCCGTGAATACTACGAGCGCGCGCTTGATTCCATGCGACGAACGGCGCAGCAGTTTTCTGAGCCGCAACACTACAACGCTATTAACGCCCTCGCGTCGCTGACGCGGGTGTTGGTCAGGTTGGGAGTGTTGGATCGCGAGCGCAAGGAATTCTGGCGCTTCGTCAGCCAGGCCATGGTAAAGCACCGGGACAGGTTCGCCGAAACGCTACGCCTGGCCGCAATGGGTTATCACTTTCGCAAGCTGAGTGAATTATATGGGGAGAGTTGAGACCCAAAGTCCAGATCGCCGG
>QHXE01000418.1 GCA_003222835.1 Acidobacteriota bacterium
GAGGGTCATGGCGGACGTTATTCTCTCTTGAATTCTCTAAGGGCAACTATGCGCAACTCTATTCAAACGTCCGATTCTACTGTCTCAGTAACTCATTACCCTTACAAGCCTAATCGAGAAAGGAATCTCGCTCTTCCGGTTCAAGGTCGAGTGCGGATCTGTCAGATCACCGTTCGAGACCGATGCGTTTTTGCAGATCTGCAAAGCGTGAATCGGAACGCAGCCCGTCGAACACCGGCGCAACTCTTAGCTGATAAAGCCAGGTAGACCGCGCATCATAAGCCTTGCTTAGCCAAAAGAAGGCCTGTTCCTTGTCTCCAACCGCCGAATGCAACATCGCCCGCTGCGTATAGTCCTGCTCGCTGGTCTGTCCCAGGTGCTCAATCCACTTGGTGATTGCGCCCTTATACCCGGACGCAGCAAAAGCTGCTCCCAGTTGGGCTGCGAGTTCGCTGTCGCCGATAAGCGCCGCCCACTTCTGGTATTCGGCTATGGCTTCGGGATACATCTGCTTAGCCTCGTAGGCTTCGGCCAACTTTTCACGGGCCGAAGCGAAGTTCGGATCCATTTCAAGCACGCTCTTGAACTGAGCGATCGCCAGGTCGTATTTTCGCTCCCAGAATAATAACCTTCCAATATTTGTCTTTATTATCAGCGAGAGCGGATCCATCTCTTCGCCGCGTCTCATTTCCGCCAGACTCTCATCAAAGCGACCACGCACAGCCAGATAATAACCATACCAATGGTGCGCGGTGGCATAGTTGGGACTTAGCTCGATGGCCCGCCTGAATTCAGCTTCGGCGCCCGGCCAGTCCCATTCATAACTGAACTTGAAATAAGCCAGCGAGGCATGAGCTTCAGCCAGCGTCTCATCTATCTCCAGCGCCTTTGTGGCCGCGGCTCGCGCCTTCGGCGCGCTCTCCTTCGGCGAAAGAAAACCATAGTCGTAGAGGATCAGATAGCAATCCGCCAGGCCGACATAGGCCAGCGTGTCCGTCTTCGGTACGCCTTTCCCAAAAAAAGCGTCCCAACAGATATGCTCGATAGGCCTCTGCATTTTCGGTGTAGCGCCTGCTCAGTTGCTTCTGCTCTTCGCCGGTCAACTTCAAGCGCAACTTGTCCGAGATCTGTCGCGTAATTTCCTCCTGCACCGCAAAGATGTCCGATAGCTTCCGCTCATACTTTTCGCCCCATAGTTGTGACCCATCCGCCACGTTCACCAAATCGACGTTAACCGTGAGGTTGTTGCCCTGCTGAACAACTCTTCCGGTCAGCATTGCCCCTACTTTGAGATCATGGCCAACTTTGATCGGGTCGGCCTCCTGGCCCTTGTATCTGAATACGGTGGCCCGCGCCATAACTTTCAATTTAGGCAATCGCGAAAGACTGTTGATGATGTTTTCGGTAATTCCGTCGCTCAGATATTCCAAATTCGGGTCGCCGCTGGCATTAACCAGCGGCATGACAGCGATCGAATGAATAGCATCGTCTTTAGGCCTTTCATCTCTAAAGAAGAAATAGAGTCCTACGTTGACGAACACCAGAATCGTTACCACCAGAGCGAGAGCCGTATAGTTTGTCTTCCTTACAATCAAGGCAGGCGGTACGACCGCTGGTTGCTGCGGCTGAGCAAGGTCACCGGCGAAGTCTCGTCGAATCGTGGCAGGCTTACCCGATTCACCTCGGCAATAAACATGTATCCGCGCCTTGGCACGGTCTTGATGCACCGTTGTGCTTCGTCACCGAGCGCACGGCGCACTTCGACCAGGCACTGCACCAACGAATCATCGGTTACGAATGAAGCCGGCCAAATGGCTCTGATCAGTTCTTCTTTGCTGACGAGTCGATTGTTATTCTCGATGAGGTACTTCAACGCTTCATAGACTTTGGGGCGCAACTTTACTTCCTCGCCGGCGCGAACGAGGCAACCGCGATCGAGATCGATAGTGAAGTCGCCGAATGAATAGGATTTTGGCATTTCTTTGGCAGTCTTTGGGGGTTCTTTCGTTACTTGCCGCGTGCCACATGCTAGCGTTTGACCGAGCAGTACTCTTTGATGTGGACGCTCGAAGCTAGTCCAAGTCGGCGAGCCCGATTATAGGTGACTGAGCAGGTTCAGGCCACATCCATCATTGTTTTTCTCGCATGGTGACGAAGGGAGACTCTTATGTTTGGTCGAATGACAGTTTTCGTTTATGGACTGCTTTGCTATCTGATTTTCCTGGGAACTCTGTTGTACGCGATCGGTTTCATCGACAACATTGTGGTTCCTAAAGCAATGGATTCCGGGCCGCAGGGTCCGCTATTCGGATCTCTGCTGGTAGATGCTGGACTGCTTGCCCTGTTTGCGATCCAGCACAGCGTCATGGCTCGGCAGTGGTTCAAACGCGCCTGGACTCGAATCATTCCCGAAGCTGTCGAACGCAGCACCTATGTGTTACTTGCCAGCCTCTTGCTCTTGTTCCTGTTCTGGCAATGGCGGCCAATCGGTGGTTCGATTTGGAACGTGCAAAATCGCGCCGGCCGCATTGCGCTCTATGAACTATATGCATTGGGTTGGCTGACGGTACTCACGAGCACGTTCATCATCAATCACTTCGATTTGTTCGGCCTCAGGCAGGTCTATCTCTATTTGCTTGGCAGACCGTATGTTCCGATTGGCTTCAGAACGCCGGGTCTGTACCGCTATGTGCGACATCCGCTGTATCTGGGTTGGCTGATGGTCTTCTGGGCGACACCCACGATGACGGCAGCACATCTGGTATTCGCCATTGCTGCGACCGGCTACATCCTGCTGGCCATTCAGTTCGAGGAGAGAGATCTTGTGCGCTTCTATGGCGAGGCCTACCGCAGCTATCGGCGGCAAATTCCCATGATCATCCCGGTGCGTTTCAGCAGGAATAGATCGAAGGCCATTGCCAGAGACGAGAAAGTCAAATCCGTCTCATGAACTCGGCCGTCAAGCAGGCGCCGGTCGAAGGCGTAGGAGGTAAAGGAGATGAAACCCCACATTATCACATTAACGTTAGCAGTCACCTTAGGGTTGGTTAACCTCGGTGCCAGCTCTCGCGGTCAACTTTCCAAGGGCCAAGTCCTATTGCAACCAGCGCAGATCACGATCGACTCGCGCAACGATCGCACTGTGTCGGCACAAGGGCGCGGCAACCCCTGGCTCAATCTCGGTCAAGGCCAGACTGCGCTGACGGCGTTGTTGACGCAGCCCGAAGCTTTCTTCACCGTGATCAATACCAACGATGCCGGCGCGGGCTCGTTGCGGCAAGCCATCCTCGATGCCAACGCCAGTCCGGGTGCGGACGTGATCAACTTCCAGCTCGGTTCCGGCACGACCACAATCAACCTCGCCAACCCCTTGCCCATAATCACAGATCCAATCACGATCGACGGTAGTATTTCGGGGACCAGCCGTGTGGAGTTGCGCGGACCAACGCTTGGCGAGGACCGGGCTGGTCTCGTCATCACTGCCGGCAGCAGCGTGCTGCGAGGGTTGGTGATCAACCGTTTCTTGAGTGGTGAGATTGAATTACAGTCCAGCAACAATGTGATCGAAAATTCCTTCATCGGCACCGATACCGCCGGCAACAGCGCTCCGCGCAATCATCTCTTTGGCGTGAAGATTTCTAATGGCTCTCACAACCTGATTGGCGGGACCGTGACAGGCGCAGCTAATCTCATCTCCGGCCATGACAGGGGCATCTGGATTACCGGCAGTGATGCGAGCAGCAATCGCGTGCAAGGCAACTTGATCGGGACCAACGCCGCAGGCACCGACGCAATCTTCAATAACACTGGAGTCAGCATTGAATCTAATTCTTTCTCTAATGAAATTGGCGGTGCGCAGGCGGGGGCGCGCAACGTCATCTCCGCCAACGGCATCGGCGTCCAGATTAGTTCGGCTGGAAATATAGTGCAGGGCAACTTCATCGGGACCAATGCCGCAGGTACCGCCGCCCTCGGCAATGGCACTGGAGTGCTGGTCTCGCAGCCCAACAATACAATTGGAGGGACGACGGTAGGCGCGGGTAATGTGATTGCCGGCAACAGCGACATGGGTCTTTTCATTTTCGACACGACCGGCATTCAAGTGCAGGGAAATTTAATTGGGACTAATGCCGGCGGTGACGCGCTGGGCAATTTACGCTGGGGCGTACGAATTAGTGCGCTGAACAACACCATTGGCGGATCCGGTTCCGGCGCGGGTAACACCATTGCTTTCAATGGACTCGCCGGCGTCGCTGTGTCCACCGGCTCGAACACCGGCAATGCCATTCGCTCCAACTCCGTCCACTCCAACGCCGGGCTGGGGATTGACCTTAATGAAGATGGCGTGACACAGAATGATTCATGTGATCTCGATGGCGGCCCTAACAGTCGGCAGAATTTCCCAGTGATATTTTCGGCCACCAGCGCTGGCGGCAATACGATCATTCAGGGAACACTCAACTCCACAGTGCAGGCAACCTTCACCATTGAATTTTTTTCTAGCCCTGCATGTGATCCTTCCGGCTTCGGTCAAGGCAAAAGCTTCATCGGGTCAACGACGGTCACGACCGACGGCAGTTGCAATGCGGCCTTTAATGTTAGTTTTCCGCTTAGCACTTCCGGCGGCAGCTCGATTACAGCAACAGCCACCGATCCTTCAGGTAACACCTCAGAGTTCTCGCGTTGCGTGCAGGTCGGGGGAGGTAGCTGTACCTACAGACTCACGCCGGCAAACCAGTCTTTTCCGGCCAGTGGTGGGACTAACAGTGTGACGGTGACAGCGCCTGTCGGATGTCAGTGGGCAGCCAGCAGCAGAGAAACCTGGATCATGATCACTTCCGGCAACAACGGTAGTGGCAACGGCACGATCAACTACATAGTCGCCCCCAACCTTGACCCCACGCAGCGCTTCGGGTCAATGACTATCGCCGGCCAGAGTTTCTTTGTCACGCAAGCCGCCGGTTGCAGTTTCTCCATCACGCCTGGGCTCGACATCTTTGGCATCAATGGCGGCACGGGCAGCGTGACTGTCAACACCGCTGCCGGCTGTGCCTGGACGGCGAGCGCCAACGCGAGTTGGCTCACGCTTATCGGTGGCAACGGCGGCACAGGCAATGGAACGGTCAACTATTCAGTGGCAGCTAACTCGGGCACGTATCGCACGGGCACGATGACCATCGCCGGACGAACTTTCAACGTCGCTCAGGTTGGGAGTTGCAACGCTACCATTGGTCCCACGAGCAGATCATTCTTTTCCGGGGGCGGGGCCGGGACTGTCTATGTCAGAGCGCCGGCGGGCTGCAACTGGACCGCGAGCAGCAACAGTTCGTGGGTCACCATTACTTCAGCAGCCACCGGCAGCGGTGATGGGCCAATCCCCTACTCGGTGGCGGTTAACGGGACTGGCGCGCCGCGCACGGCGAGCATGTCCATCGCCGGAGAGTTCTTCACCGTTACGCAGGACGCAGCGCCCGCGACCATCTTCATTGACGATGCCACGATCGCGGAAGGTGACAATGGTTCCAGGTCTCTCTCCTTCTTCGTGCATTTGTCTGCTGCGAGCAGTGTGCCCGTCACGGTCGCCTACGCCACCTCAGACGGCACGGCTACGGCCGGCAGCGATTACGGCAGCAGCACCGGAACACTGACCTTCGCCGCCGGTCATA
>QHXE01000240.1 GCA_003222835.1 Acidobacteriota bacterium
CGCGCAGATTCATCTGATCGCTTTCCAGCGTGTACCAGAAGACTTGACCGACGCCGGTCGCGTCCGGTCCCAGAGTGGGCGTCACGCCTTCAGGCAATTGTTTTGCAACTAGATTCAGCCGCTCCAACACTCGCGTGCGCGCCCAGTAAAGATCGACGCTATCTTCGAAGATCACATTGATCATCGAGAAGCCAAACGCCGAACTGGCACGCACGACTCGCACACCGGGCAAGCCTTGCAGATTCGTAACCAACGGATACGTGACCTGATCTTCGACTTCCTGCGGCGAGCGCCCAGTCCAATCAGTAAACACGATCACCTGGTTGTCGGAGAGATCGGGAATCGCGTCTATTGGCGTGCGCAGCAAGGCCCAGTAGCCCCAAGCCGCGAGCCCGAGGTAGATCGCGATCACGAGGCCGCGATTGCGCAGACTGAGTTCAATGAGTCGATGGATCATCGTAGTTCCCTTACCCTCTGGGAGAGGGTTAGGATGAGGGCCTGAAAGGTAGCAAAACTAACCAACCCTTTCTCTGTGTCACGGGTAGCTCAGCCTCTCCCAGAGGGAGAGGAGTCAGAAATAGTCACCGCACTGTAACCGTAAACGTGATCTTTCCGTTTCCGGCAGGGCCTTCGTAAGCAAGTTGCCCCTGCCATTCGCCGGCCACTTCGATATTCACGTTCCCGCGATAAACGCCGGGAGTACCCGTTGTCGTCAACGTGGTAGCGTCGTTCATCTCGGCCATCGGGCCCATCTGCGCCATATGAAAATTGAGTGACACAGCTCCAACCTCAACCGGCTTGCCCGATGAATCAGTGAACGCCAGCATGACTTTCTGATCGCCTTGCTGCAGTTGTCCGGTGCTATTCGAAAGGGTAGCCGTGAGATTCCCGACTGTCGCTGTCTTGATTACTTTGCCCGTTGCTACATTAGCGTTGCTTCCTGTCTTTGAGCCGCACGCAGCGGCGATCAAAACAGTGCCGATCAACGCGGCGCCAATCACGGTTACAGTTCTCTTCATTTCGATCTCCATATAAGGTAAGTAGTCCAGAGTTATGCGCAGTATGCACACACGAATGCACAAACGCGCCCACCCAGCTTTAATAAAAGCTGCAAGAAGACACACTACGACCTTATAGAAGCTAGATCAGAAGCGAGAGATGGCGAATGTAAGCGGGATGGGAATCAGCAGGTGGACCATGTGAACGATCGACGCGTGACGAAAGCACGGTGGCCAACAATGGCTGTGTACCTACAGGATATGCCGAAACGGATCGCTGCAACTGAGGCGAGGGACGTACAGAGTTGTCCGGAGAAGTTCCATCCTTGGTGCAATTCAGCGCACAGCATAGTCGCGCTGATGCGGATTCCGCCGTTTGGGCTTTCATGAGCGCCGCCTTGCAGCAATCCATCTCGCCCATCGCCCCACCCATGCTGCACGTTTGCTCACTGGAATGCAGAGGCGTACCGGCGAACGCACCGGCGGCGACAATCATTAACAGCACCAAGGATGTGAGTCGCGTCCTCATAACCATTGCACACTGTATTGAAAACTATGAATAGCTGTCAAGATGCTATATCTACATAGTCGCAGCCTGGGGCGATAAAGTGAAAATCGAAGGGGAAGGCGACAAGCTGCGCCTCGTGAATACAAAGGTCGTGATGTTGCATCAGGGCCGGATCATCTTCGAAGGCGCGGACGAACAGTTCTGGCGCTCCGACGATCCATTCATTCGCGGATTCCTCGAGTTCGATGCAACCCGGCACGAACGCTTCGATGGTCAAACAGCCTGAATCAAAACCTGCCCGCCTGTGAAACTAGTCCGTCGCCACGGCGCATGGTTTATCCTGAGCGTGATGCCCTTCTCTCATGCGGTGCGCGCGGTCCATATCGAATCGCGCGCGATGTTCACCTGCCTTGCTAATCGCGGCCGGTTCTGACACGGAATCTGAAACCGCAGACACATTGCAAACGTAACAAGCACTTAAATGGAAGAAATCAAACCCACACTGGTCCTGGAACACGTTACCAAGAGATTCGGCGGGTTTACCGCCGTCAGTGATCTCAGTCTGCAAGTGCGGCCTGGGCGCGTCTTCGGTCTCATTGGCCCGAACGGCGCGGGCAAGACGACCACGATTCGCATGATCGTAAACATCACCGCGCCCGACTCAGGTCGAATCGAGTTGTTTGGCCAGCAGATGAATACTGCCTTGCAGGATCGCATCGGTTATCTGCCGGAGGAACGCGGACTCTACAAGAAGATGAAAGTCGGCGAGCAATTGCGTTTCTTCGCCGAGCTGAAGGATTTGCGTGGCCCGGAAGCAGACAAAAGGGTCGATGATTGGTTGAAGAGGCTCGAACTTTCAGCTTGGAAGGACAAGCGCACGAAAGAATTGTCAAAGGGCATGCAGCAAAAGGTTCAGTTCATCACCGCAGTCATCCACGATCCTGATCTGGTGATTCTCGACGAGCCGTTTTCAGGGCTCGATCCGGTGAACGTGGACTTGATGAAGGAAACAATCCTCGAACAGAAGGCTGCCCGCAAAACGATTATTCTCTCAACTCACCAAATGGAAATTGCTGAGAAGCTTTGCGATGATGTGTGTATGATCAATCGCGCGCACAAAGTTCTGGACGGCAGGTTGCGCGAAATCAGACGCAGCTTTTCGCGCAATGCCGTCGCACTCCAGTTCGCGGGCGGCGATGGGTTGCTAAACGATTCTTCGTTGGTCGCAAACGTTCGCCAGCACGATGAAGGATTCGAAGTGCTAATGGCGCCGGGTGCAAATCCTCAAGCTCTGCTGAAGCGCTTGGTTGATTCGGGAGCTGTGGTAACCAAGTTCGAATTGGTTGAGCCCACGCTTCACGACATCTTCATTGAGAAAGTCAGGGAAGCGGCATGAGAAAATTCTTCGCCGTCGTCAAGCGTGAATACATCCAGCGCGTGCGGACGAAGTTTTTCGTCGTCGCCACGATTCTTGGCCCACTGATGATGGCCGCGTTTACGATCGTGCCGGCGTTGATGTTCGGCATCAAAGCGGGCGGGCCGACGCGGATCGCCATCGTCGATCAAACCGGCAAAATGTATGACCGGGTCGCAAGGGAACTTACCGGCGATCGAAGTGCTCCTAACAATGCGCCGACTCAAAACCCCAACCAACCGTCTCAACTAACAGGCACCCCAAAGGAGCGCCTTAACCAGGGCGGCAATTCGATCCAGGGAAATTTTGCCGTGGAAGAGGTCCGGCTCGGTGGGCGCTCGCTCGACGAAGTGCGTAGAGAGTTGGACGCGAGGGTAACTAGAAAAGACTTGGACGGCTATATCATCTTGCCGCCCAACCTTCTCAAAGATGAGCAACCCGAATTCTCCGCGCGTAACACAGCCGATGTCTTCACCCAGAGCAGGATCGAAAACTCCATTAGTCGGGCAGTGCGTTCGCAGCGATTGGTTGAGAATGGCATCGACGAAAAGCGCGTGGAAAAAATGTCAGAGCCGGTGAGCCTGAAGACGACCGGCGCGGGTGGTAAAGAGAGCAAAGGCGAGTCGAGCTTCTATCTGGTCTTTGGTCTGGGGCTGCTGATTTACATGAGCGTGCTGCTGTACGGCCAGTTTGTGCTTGGTGCAGTGATCGAAGAAAAGGAAACGCGCATCGCGGAGATTCTGTTTTCTTCGATGCGATCGTTTCCGTTGATGATGGGGAAACTCATAGGCGTTTCATTCGTCGCTTTGACTCAACTTGGGATTTGGGCCATGGCCTTTCTCGGAATATCCGTTTGGGCGGCCGGGTCTTCGATCGCCATACCGCACATATCGCCGGTTTTGTTCTTATATTTCGTTCTCTATTTCTTGATGGGGTATTTTATTTACGCGACTGTCTATGCCGTGGTTGGATCGATGGTCACCACGACGCAGGAGGGCGGACAACTGGCCTTGCCAGTGGTTCTGATGCTGGTCGCCGGTTTCTATTTGTCATTTTCCATCATTCGCAGCCCGAACTCCTCGCTCGCATTCTGGGCTTCGATGTTTCCTTTCTTTGCGCCGATTACAATGTTGGTGCGAATCGTAACTGAGACGCCGCCCCTCTGGCAGATCCTGCTATCGCTCGCAATTGAAGTCGCGACGGTCGTGGGATTAATGTGGGTAGCATCGCGCATTTATCGGGTCGGCATGCTGATGACCGGAAAGAAGGCCTCGATTCCGGAGGTGTGGCGCTGGGTGAGACAGGCGTGATTCATTTTTGATTTTTGATTGCCGATTGTTGATTTTGACGGGATCTATCGCGGCGGGGCTTTCATAAGTCAGAAGTCGCAAATCAAAAATCCAAAATCGCAAATCTGAAATCCGTTGATGCCGATTGAGATTGAAAAGAAATATCGTTTGACGAAGAGACAGCGTCAATCGATCGAGCGCCGCTTGCGAGAGATGGGCGCATCTTCACGCCCTCCGGAGTTTGAAGAGAACACTCTCTATCGCGGCGGCCGGCTCGACATTGGAAATTGCATACTCCGGTTGCGACGCGTCGACCAGCAAAGGTTTTTCCTGACCTTTAAGCAGCGTCTGCCGACCAAGTCGGCTATCAAGCATCAACAGGAAGAAGAAGCTGAGATCGCTAACGCCGATGCAATGCACGCAATTCTGACGGAGTTGGGATATGGCCCCGGTCTGGTCTATGAAAAACGTCGCGCGCGTTGGAATGTTGGCGAAGCCAAAGTGGTGATCGACGAACTCCCGTTCGGGCTGTTCATGGAAATCGAAGCGTCAGAGAAGGAAATCAGGCGGGTCGAGAGATTGCTGGGCGCTGAGGATTTGCCGGCCGTGATGGAAACTTATCCTTCCTTGACTGCCAAGCTGGGCCAGAACCGAAACGGCGTCATCGAAGCTCGCTTCACGCGTTCCAAACGGAAAAGCTCGCGTTAGCCGCGTGGTTGAGCTAACGAGTTTTCTCTAGCCTAGGTTCATTACTGGGTTTTTCTCTAGCCCAGGCGTTTACGCCTGGGGAGGTAAGGAAAAGAGATTGGTCTTTAGCCTCCTTCAGGAGGCTTTCGGTTCGACGTTAGAACGATAAGCTATTCGAAGAAAAGCCTCCTGAAGGAGGCTGGATTGAAATCAGATATCTCATTCCCCAGGCGTAAACGCCTGGGCTAGAGAAAGCCTAGTAGTTCCTCTCGCGCACGTTGACTCTTTGAACTGAGAACACCACGCGCATCGTCTCTGGGCGTCGATCGAGTGACGCGGGGACGAACGCGGCGTCTTGCCTAAGCGCTTTGTCAAAATCTTCCAGCATGCGTCGATCGCGCGGCGCGTGCATTACGTCAGCCAATGAAGCCGCGCCATTACTAAAAACATCCGCAACCACCACCATGTCATCCGCATCCTGACGACGATCTGATTGAAGACGAAGATACGACCTGGTCAAGGTCGCGAGCGCGCCGCCGGGATTCAGGCTGGGTGATTCGGCATTGTAGGGATTCCGTAGTGCGGCATAACTCTCGGACGAAATCGGCTTGTTGATGTCGTAGCCTACAACCAGAATATCGATGGGCACGTCTACCAGCGCCGCTTCATCAAAAGCCAGCGCCGCTTCATGCAAAGCAATCACGTGGGGACGGAACGCAGCGAACACCGACACGAACAGTAATACTGAAGCGAGAGAACTAAAAGCATAACGCGTCGCGCGAGGTTGCAACCATTCAAGCGCTAAATCATTAATCAGATCGACGAATGTCGCTTTGCTACTAAGTCTCAGCGCGTCAGCCTCGGCAACCAATGCTTGATTGATCGACGGGATCAAACCGGGGGGCGGCAAAGGTCGCGACAGCGTCGTCAACCCGCGGCGAATAGCTCGGAGTTGCTCGAGGTAAGCGCGACACACGGGACATACTTCCAAATGCCCGTAGCAATCCGAGCGCTCTTCCAACGTCAACCCGTCATCCGCGTAGAGCGAAAGCGATTCCTGAATTTCGTCACAAGACATGTTTCAATCTCGGAATTCGGATTCACCAATCGCAATCCGAAATTCTATTGAATGGCTGGCCGACCCCGGCTGCCTTCCCGAATTCGGAAAGGCAACACCGACCTGGAGACCCCGAGCGTTCAAGCTCATCAATCGCAGCGAAGCGAAATCTAACGGGCTGTTGCTGGCCACGTTTTCAAATCGCTTCATCCGCACCCCAAGTCGTCACTTCGACCCAATTGGCACCGAGTTCGTGAAGCCGGGGCGGGCCAACCATTCGCTTAGAAAGATCCTTCGAGTTTCCGTCGCAACTCCAATCGTCCACGCGCGATTCGCGACTTCACAGTTCCGATATTGATTTGGAGTGTCGCGGCAACCTCTTCGTAACTTAATCCTTCCACGTCGCGCAGTATCACAGCCTCGCGATAGGCGCGCCGCAGACTGAGCAATGCTTCTCGGAGTCGATTCTCGCGCTCGTGCGCCAATGTTTCCGCTTCCGGATCGACGGCGTCCTCATTCCGCAGGCTCGCGGCCAGCGGCTGCTCGCCTCGTTCGCCAGTCGCATCGAGCGAAACCGTAACATCGCGTCTTCGCCGTCGCCACCAGCGCCAGCGATTCCTTGCCTGATTAACAGCGATGCGATAAATCCACGTTTTCAAGTCCGCCTCGCCGCGAAAGCGACTAACGCTTTGATAAGCGCGCAAGAAAGTCTCCTGAGTCAAATCGCGGGCCTCTTCCGCGTCGGTCGTCAATCGGTACAGCAGGGCGTAAACATCGCTCGATCGCTCCGCGACAAGTTGTTCGAACGCCGCGGTCTCTCCTCGCTTTAGTCTTTCAAGGAACTGGCCGTCGGTTGACGGACGAACCTCAACCGAAGCTGCCGAGGCAACTTCTTCCAACCCCGCGTGCCCTCGGAGGGCGACTTGCTCTCCGTAGCTCACTTGGTAACCCCCTCGGCGCTCTTCCGGATGGGAAGCTTGAAACCTGGCGATTGCATTCGCTTCCCCAACCCACGGCTGTTTAGAAACCGAACGCTCTGATTTTGTTCCCACTGATTCATTTCAAAAAGTGCTTATGCAAAGCCACTGGCTTTGATGGTTGCGATGCACCTCAGCGTTGTTAGGCCGCCCGGAACAGGTAGCGTGGACTTTCGGTCTGCGTTCAAACTCTCGCCACAGACTGAAGTCTACGCTATCTTGCACCGCGATCTGAAAATTATCGGCACATTGACTCCCTGCACATTGCCTCCCTTGACAAGCCTTCGAGCGGTCGCTACATTCGCTGTTTCTGCGATCATACACCAAAATGAACGCACTTGACTGTGCGTATTTGCAAAGGAATCAGATTTGGCAAAATACAAGAAAAAGCGGGCCCGTGAACTGAAGCATGACCGGTTCCGCGATACGACAATGTTGCTGGCGGACCGGTTGGCAGAGCGTGCAGCCGGGCGCGGACGACAAATTCTGTATGGCTTGGCGGCGATCGTGATCATCGCAGCCGTGGCATATGGAATAGTGCGCTGGCGTCACAAGCATGCTGAAGAGGCCGAACAGGCGATGGGCCGCGCCATTGCAATCAATGACGCGGAGATTTCCAGCTCTCCAGCGCCGGGCTCACATGACCCGGTGTTCTCTACACCCCAGGAACGATCGGAGCGCGCGATTCAGGAATTTGAAAAAGTCGCGGCCAAGTACGGCGAGCCTTACCGTTCTGAGGCGCGCTATTTCATCGTTACGAATAAGCTGGTTACGGATCGGGCAACAGCCGAAACCGAATTGCAGTCCTTGAGCCAAGGCAGTAGTGAGATTGCAATCCTGGCAAAATTCGCACTGGCCCAGACCAAGGAGTCGGACGGTAATCTCGACGAAGCCGCCAGACTTTACGGCGAAGTCGCGAAAGCCGGTTCCGCAACTGTCACTCCCGATATCGCGAACTTGCGATTAGCTTCTGTTTACGACAAACAGGGCAAGAAGGACGAAGCAGCGGGTCTCCTCTTTAGTATCGTGGTCACCGCGCGCAAAGCGAAAGATAAAGATGGAAAGCCCGTTCCCGAATCCGCTGCCTCGCGCGCAGCCGCGCAGCAACTGCTGAAGATCGATCCAACGCGCCACGCCCAATTGCCACCACCGCCCTCACCGATGAATCTCTGAGAAAGTGAGATCTCAGAACTTGAGATTTGAGATCTGAGATTAAGGTTCCGGAATGGATGGTGTGACGCATTCGCTGGTTGGTCTGACCTCAGCCAAGGCGGGACTCGAACGCTGGTCCCCATACGCGACGGTCGTTTGTATCCTCTCTGCTAATGCTCCCGACATCGACGTCATGTCCGGTTTCTTTGGCGGCCGCTGGACCCTGTTGCATTATCACCGCGGCATCACGCATTCAATAATCGGCACGTTGGCGCTCGGCTTCCTGATTCCATCCATCTTCTATGCCGTAGATCGAGCGATCGCACAATGGCGAAAACATCCGCCGAAAATTCGTTATCGCGGGCTACTGGTTGCCTCGTTGATCGCGGCCGCCACGCATCCGTTGATGGACTGGACAAATAATTATGGCATACGGCCGCTATTGCCGTGGAGTGGAAAGTGGTTCTATGGCGACCTGGTATTCATCATCGATCCTTACATCTGGTTGGTGCTCGGCGGCGCAGCTTTCCTGCTCACCAGCAGTCGCCGCTTGAAGATCATCGGATGGTCGGTCCTCGGCATTGCTTCGACGCTTTTGATCCTTCTCGGGCCCGCTCAGCGTGGACTTACCACAACCGTCGTCTTTGTGGTGCGGGTGATATGGATTTTGGGCCTGCTGGCTTTCATTCTCGCGCGTTGGTTCAATCTCCAACGGCGACTTAAGTCGATCGCGTTTGCTGCGCTGGCATTCGTTGTTTGTTACTGGGGAGCGTTAGCGCTAATGCATCACGCGGCGTACCAGATTGCTTTCACGCGCGCGGACCAGTTGGCTGCGGAGAATGCTGAGCACCTCATTCGCGTAGTAGCCATGCCAACAGCCGCCAATCCTCTTCGTTGGCAAAGCGTCGCCGAAACAGACCAAGCGATTTATCGTTTCTTTGTCGGCGTTGCAGCTCAGCCTTCGACCTCGCCGGAACGCTACGAAAAGCCCTCAGGCTTGAGCGAGCAACTCGTGTCTGCTGCATCGCTCGATCCTCGCGCTCAAGTTCTTCTCGGGTTCGCCCGGTTTCCGTTGGCGCAAGTGGAGAGTGAAAACTGCATTGGCCAGACGCTCGTCCAATTTGCCGATCTGCGTTACACTGAACCTGGCGGGTCGCGTGGAAACTTCTCCTTGAGTGTCCCGGTCGATTGTCCCGCACGCTAATTAGGATCTTGAGCGATTCAACGCAGAACCAACTCCGTGAAGCCCTGGCCGCAAAATCTAGCGGCCAGTTTTCAACCCAGACCAAGCTTGCCGATGTGCGCGTTTCGCCGGGTGCCTATTTAGCGGCCGCGGCTTTGCTGACTTTCGTTTCCCTCGTATGTCTGCGAACGAACCGGAACCTGGCTGCACTGATTCTAATCGCCGGTACATGGACCGCGATTCCACTGCTCGTATTCACCAATCGTATCAGCTTTGATGGCTATTCTCTTTCACGAAGAGGCCTGGTTAGCTTCATCACCCGACTTCTCACCAGACGCGAGCAGAGCTTAAGCGTCGATGACATCGAAAGAGTTGAAGTTGCAACGCTGCGAACCCTTCGACGTGGGGGAAATGTGCGCTACCGCTATCGAATTGAAATTGCGGGCAAAGAGCTATTTCTTGTTTTCGCCTCGGGTGGCAAAGGATTTCGGCGGATGGCGCGAACGTTATTACCGCTGATTCCCGATTACAAGCTCGACGGGCGCGCGTGCGAATTACGCGACCATTTGAAAGACGCAAGTATTGTTCGGGCAGAAGCTGCCGCTCTAGGAATTGCACCCACATCAGTTCTGGATGAGACGAGTGACAGAGCGCGAAAAAGACGTCCGCCGGTGCTTGACCGCAAAGCATTGGACGAAGACGCTGAGCGCGCAAAGCTGCTACGGCAGGCAGCAAACGACTTGCGCACCGCCGGTCGCCTACGGCAGTCAGCAGAAGCTTTCCGCCGCGCGTTTCATATTTCTGGTAGCGATCCATGGCTACTTTATGAGTACGCCCGGCTGTTGAGGTCGCAGGCCAGCGCTTTCAGTGACGCGCGTTTGCTTGGGCGCGCTTGCGCCGCGCTGAAGCTCGCGGCGACACGCGGTGCATCTGATGCGGGCCTGCTGGAAAGAGTCGGCGAGAGTTTTCTCGAATACGGCGATCCAGCGCGCGCTGCAAAGACATTCCGCCGCGCGTTGGATGTAAACGACGCGGCGTGTCGCGCGCAGCTTGGGCTCGCGGAAGTGGCGCTCAGCGACGGCAAACTTGCGCATGTGATTCATCATTACAATGAAACCGCGCGAATTGCGCCGGACAAGGCTGTCATGCGATTGGCCCGGCGCGAAGCCGATTACTACGCGCGTCTTAACGACGATGAAGATTATCTGGCCGCCGAACTGCGCCGGATGAATTGGCTGGACGGCGCCGGCCGCGTTCAGCAATTGGCGGCTCGCGTGAGTTTTGCGGCCTTGCTGGTTGCATTGGTTGGCCCTTCAATGGATCAAGTCGTAGCTGGACTTGGTTGGGCGCTTGCTTCGTCTGCGATAATCGCATGGTTGGCTTCGTTGATTACCCGAAAGCTTCTCACCGCTCGAAGCCGCGTGGACACCGGCGATGCATGAGGGTCATTTCAGTCGCTAACGTTTGCGGTTCTGTACATGTTAGACTTCGCCCTTGGCGTGACCCCGGACCATTTGCCCTCAAAGAGAGACTTTCATTGTGTCCTTTACTAGACAAGCCCTGCTGGCGCTAAAACGAATCTTTATTGTCATCGGGATTGCCATCGCCTTCAGCCTGGGTTTGCTGGGTGCGATTTATCTCTCGCTGCGCAGCTCTGAGACGAAGGTGCCCGACATCCTCGGCAAAGATCGCCTTACCGCGGAAAATACGATTAGCTCGGCGGGTTTGAATTTTCGCGTGCGCGCAACGCGTGCCACCAGCGAAGCGAAACCGGATACGGTCTTGATTCAACTACCGCACGCCGGCGAGATCGTTAAGGTCGGACAGACAGTGGCAGTGGATCTGAGCCGTGCCTCGAAAGACGGCGAGATCAGCTCGAACCAAACTGCGTCGACTACAAACTCGGCAAATACAAACACTGAGACTGGAAATAAGACTGATAATAATAACGCCGGCGACTCTGCGTCTAATTCAAATGCGAACAAGCCAAAGAAAAAACTGACCAATAAGAACGCCAACGATAATTTGAACGCTAACCCAACTCGCAGCGCCAACATCAACCGAAGCGTCAACGCTAATCGCACCAGCGGCAACGGGAATAATCAGCCAGGAAATGTCCGCTTTAATATTAATGCAAATACCTCGACGCCCAAAGGAACCTCAAATCGCGCCGGCAATCCGAATAGCAACCGTCGTCCGCCGGTCATCACGCCGACGCCTTAGTCTTTCGGAAAGTTTATGATTGAGATCGCCCCATCGATTCTTTCCGCCGACTTTAGCCGGCTCGGCGAACAAATCAAAACGGTCGAGCGCGCAGGGGCATCGCTGCTTCATGTCGATGTGATGGATGGCCGCTTTGTGCCAAACATCACGGTCGGTTTGCCAGTGGTGAAGGCGATTTCGCGTGCAACCCAACTGCCTATCGATGCGCATCTGATGATTGTCGAGCCGGCTCGGTACGTGGAATCGTTTGTAAAGGCGGGAGCACAGATGGTTTCGATTCACATCGAAGCCGACCCGCACGCACACCGAACGCTTACGGCCATCCGCGCGGCGGGCGCGCAAGCCGGCGTTGCAATCAATCCGGCGACGTCGCTGGCGGCCCTGGAAGAAGCAATAAAGTTTGTCGATTTCGTTTTGGTGATGTCGGTAAATCCGGGTTTCGGCGGACAGGAGTTTATTAGCTCTTCGCTCGACAAAGTGAGGCGTTTGCGAAAGATGCTGGACGAACGAGGACTAAAAGCGCGAATCGAGATTGACGGCGGTATCGATCAGGACAACGTCGCCGAAGTCGCCGGGGCCGGAGCTGAGATAATCGTTTCCGGTTCAGCCATCTTCGGCGCGCCTGACCCCGCGGTCGCCTTACGTGAATTGCGGGAAGCGACTGTGCTTTGGGTTTAGAAAAAGCGTGGTTAGATCCCGACTTTAAGTCGGGTCTTTCGTTTTTGCAGAAAAGCCCAACTAAAGTTGGTACTCTAACGCCCGTTAGCTAATGGCCCGATTTTCAGTTTAGAATCCCGACTGCACGAATTGTCTTGGAGGTTTTTCAATGGTGCTTACCCCGGTGCGAAATATTAGTACACCCCGGTTAATCTTAATGGTTTTGGCGACCCTGACGCTGGCTTCGTTCAATGCAACGAACTCGCCGGCCCAGCGCAAGAACGATAATCAGTCGGGCCTTTCGAACTTGCAGCGATTGGACGTGATGCGTTCAAAGCTGGACGCTCTGCGCCGTTCATTAGACAGCGCGATTGCCGGCCTCAATGCCAAGGATGCCGGCGATAGCAAGAAGAATCCTGACGATCCGCGCGAGCGTCTGCGCAGTCTCGAAAAAGAAGTCGGCTCGGTGCTCAGCGAAGTCAACGATCTGCATTCTAAAGAAGAGCGCGCAGAGAAATACGATGCGTCCAAGCTCGATGGATTGGAGACCTCAGTTGTCGAACTCAACCCGCGCGTCGAGGCAGGTTTACAAGCGACGGCGGGCGCGCGCACCTCTGCGGATGCAACCTCTTCGAACTATCATCCAAAACCCCAAAAGAATAAGCGACGGCTCTTGGGCTTGCTGCCCGGCAAGAGCAACGACAAGTACGCGGAACTCACGGGCTCGGTCGCGCCTGGCCGTGACCGCGTCCTTTTCGTCGAAGCGGCGAAAGAAGTGCGCAAGGGCGATCATGAAACCGGCCGTCTGCTCTTCACCACAATCATCACGACTTATCCCGATTCTCCTTATCTGCCAATGGCCAAGCTGGCGATTGCCGATTCATTTTATCTGGAAGGCACTACTAGTTCTCTGGTCCAGGCTGCCCAGGCCTATCAGGACTGGCTAACGTTTTTCCCGACGGACTCGCTTACTTGCGCCGCGATGCTGAAAGTCGCAGAAGCCGAGATGCGCCAGATGGGTTTGTCGGATCGCGACATTTCTCACGCGCGCAAAGCCGAGCAGCGACTGAAGGTCATGTTGCAGCAGTGCCCCCAATCGAACCTGCGCGCTGACACCGAACTCAGATTACGCGAAACGCAAGACAATCTGGCGATGCACAACTTGAATATTGCCAGATTCTATCTTGACTCGCGCTATTCAAATCACAAGGGCGGTCTCAAAGGCGGGCAGGATCGTTTGAAAGAAATTGTGGAGAAATACCCGAACTTTTGTTTGATGGACGAAGTGCTCTTTCGCTATGCCACGACCTATCAGGAAGAAGAAGAACCGGACGAAGCGGCAAAGCTTTACCAGCAACTGGTCCGCGACTTTCCCAACAGCGAGTTCGTCGACAAAGCCAAGGATCAGTTAAAGATCATCGGCGCCGCGATCCCCGATCCCGATCCGATTAAGAAGAGCCTGCTACCCTGCGAGAAGCCTACCTTCATGCAGAACATGATGCAACAGATCACTGGTAGCGCGAACATCACTACCAGCCATGATGGGATCCTGATCACGAGACATGGCGAAGGCACTGACTTAATCGACAAAGCGATTGCCAATAATGGAACGCTCCCTGACAATGCTCAGCCACGACCGGTGTTCGACCGTACCCCGCGTGCTCCGGCGAATCCGCAACCTTCACCGGCTCAATCAACGCCAAATGGGACTCCGCCAAACCAGATGAGTCCCACGGCGCCGGCCACGCGTCCGCGTCAGATACAGACTCCGACTCCAAAGCCATGACCCCAATTAGCTCGCCCTAAAATGGCGACCAATCTTCAAAACGTACTGGAGGAGCTGCGGCGACGGCACCGATCCGCCGCGACGGTCGTCGTGGCTTTTTTCATCCTGGATGTGGTGTTGCTGGCGATAGCTTATTTCGCGGGAGCTTCGCTTTATCGAACGGGCGATCCGTCGATCATAATGGGCTTATGGATTGCGATTCTGGTATTTGGGCTGGGAGCGTTCGTGCTTAGGCGTACAAAGTTTGCCGCCCTCCGTCTCAAAGACATTGCCGCCGTCAGAGGGACTTCCGCCTTGTTAAAGACGTTGCAGGACACCACCATTCAAGTAGCATCCATAGGCGGCGCGATCGCCTTGATGGGGTTCATGGTCACGATCCTCACCGGCGATTGGACTAATATGCTGCGTGCGGCGGGTGTCACGGGTATCGTTCTAATCTACGGCTATCCCTTCCGCAGCGCGTGGCAACGACTGGTGATTCAGCTAACGTGAGGTTACCGTCGAACTGGTTCGCTATTAACCGGTTCCGCCAACCGCATCCCATGAGTTCCGGTGCTGGCTACTTTCCCACCGCTTCTCCGCCGGAGGAAACTGGCGCCATCTTCTTTGGAGATCAAACCTTTGTGAATCAGATCCTGAATTGACGCTTCAAAGGTAACCATTCCGTGCGACCGTCCGGTTTGCATCACTGTCGCTATCTGATGGCTCTTCCCTTCACGGATAAGATTCGCAACTGATGGTAAGCTGACCAGAATCTCGACGACTGCGACACGGCCCTGGCGATCGGGACGCGGCAGCAGTGCCTGGGCCACCACGCCGCGCAAACTTTCGGACAGCATCACCCGGATCTGTGTCTGCTGGCCTTCCGGAAAGACATCGATCACCCGGTCAATTGATGGCCAGCGAAATCGTTTCCAGATCGCGCATCTCTCCTACCAGGATGATGTCGGGATCTTCGCGCAGCGCCGCTCGCAAGGCCGCGCTGAATGACTTGGTATGGCTGGAAACCTCTCTCTGGCTAATAAGGCAATTCTCGTTTTCGTGAACAAATTCGATTGGATCCTCGATAGTGATAATGTGCGATTGCTGCTCCCGGTTAATCGTGTGAATCAATGATGCTAGCGTGGTGCTCTTGCCCGAGCCGGTGGGACCGGTTACCAAAACCAGGCCCTCGGAAGCATCGATCAGACTCGCAAGCTGTTCCGGAAGATCCAACTCGCTGATGGTCTTGATTGTCTCCGGAATCAGACGAAAGGCCGCCGCGATGCCATGTCTATGCATAAAAACATTAACGCGGAAGCGGCCAACTC
>QHXE01000419.1 GCA_003222835.1 Acidobacteriota bacterium
TTCGACATGTATGGCGCTGAATTCACGCACCACGGCGAAGATTGCACGTTCGAAACGATGCTCAATCGATTCGGCTTGAGCGATAGCAAAGGTCTGCGTGAGATTGCTGAGATTGTTCACGACATTGATCTGAAAGACGACAAGTTTCACCGGCTGGAGGCAGCGGGCCTTAACGCGATCACTAACGGATTGAGCGAAGTGCTCAGAGACGATCGCAAACTGCTCCAGCAGTGCAGTGTGATGTTTGATGGATTGTACGGACTTCTCGCCCAAAGGGCGCAGAAGGACAAAGCGAAGCGAAACGTACGACGGCAACCGAGACGCAAGCGTGGTCGCTCCGCACACCGATAGACACTTTAGGTCTTAGCCGAATCAGGAAGCGAGGTAAGTAACATGAAATTCACGATCGGTTCTTTCGGCTTGTTGTTTGTTTTACTGGTGACAATAGCCGTCTCGGCACAGACAACCACTATCGATTTCAGTGATGAGAAGGTCGGCGAAGCACCAGCCGGTTTTTCGAGCGCGCTCACAGGCAAAGGCAAGCCTGGGCGGTGGGTTGTAATGAAAGACCCAGCTTCGCCTAATCAAGGCAACGTCCTCGCGCAGACTGATGGGGATCGGACTGACTATCGATTTCCTGTCTGCGTCTACGATGGCCTGACCGCAAAAGATGTCGATATCGCCGTGAAGTTTAAGCCTGTCTCAGGTAAAGGCGATCAGGGAGCAGGCATCGTCTGGCGTTATCAGAACAAAGACAACTATTACATCGTGCGTGCTAACGCTCTCGAAGGCAACGTGGTGCTCTACAAGGTTGAGAATGGTAGGCGGACCGATCTACCGCTCGTGGGTAAAGGCCGCACCTACGGGATGAAAGAGAGAGTGCCTTCGGGAGAGTGGGGCACACTGCGCGTGGTCGCCACGGGAAATCTCTTTGAGGTCTATCACAACGACAAGAAACTTTATGAAGTCAAAGACGAGACATTCAAGGAGGCCGGCAAGGTTGGGCTGTGGACCAAGGCTGATTCAGTAATCTATTTCGACGATTTGCAGATTAGTGTGAAGTGAATTGACTAATGCCCAAACAAAATGATTCTGAGGCAGGTGACCAGATGCCGTCGTGGCGGGAAGTATTTCTCTACTTTCTGTTTCTAGGCTTCGTCAACATTGGTGGGCCAGTGGCGCAGATCACCATGATGTTCAACCACATGGTCGAGAAACGCAAATGGCTGACGAAGGATCGCTTTGTCAAGATCATGGCGTTCTGTCACATGCTTCCCGGCCCGGAGGCGTTACAGTTGGCGATCTATGTGGGGTATTTGAAACGCAAGTTGTGGGGTGGAATTCTGGCGGGTCTCACATTCATTCTGCCCGGCGCAATCGTAATGATCGTTCTGAGCTGGCTGTATGTGAAGTATGGCAAGCTGCCGCAAGTCAATAATGCGCTCTACGTTCTCAAGCCAGCCGTCCTTGGCATAATCGCCGCCGGCATTATCAAGCTAGGCAAAGCAGCGATTCGCAACTGGTTTCTCGCGGTGCTGCTGGTGGGCGCGTTCGTTGGAATGCGTTTCGCGGGCATCAATTTTCTTTTGATTCTGCTAATTGCCGGCTTCTTGAACTTGCTGATCGAGGATGGTCTGCCGCGCTGGAAGAAAGCGCGGGCGACGCTCCCGATGATAATCGGTGGATTAATCTTTTTACTTCCATTCATCGATTCGCGTTTGTTTCAAATCACCTGGTTATTCCTCAAGACAGGCTTGTTCAGTTTTGGCGGTGCGTATGCCTCGCTGGTATTCGTGCAGCGTGGGGCCGTGACACAGTATCACTGGCTATCCGATGGCCAATTGTTGGACGGCGTGGCGATGAGTGTGGCGACGCCTGGACCATTCATGCTGTTCACTACTTTTGCGGGTTATCTCGCGGGCGGAATTGCTGGAGCCGTACTCGCTACCTTCTTTGTCTTCTTGCCGTCGTTCATCTTTGTTCTCGGCGGCACTCACTATATTGAAAAAGTTCGCGACAATCGCACTATTCAGGCATTTCTTGCCGGTGTGAGCGCTGCAGTAGTTGGCGTGATCGCGGTTGTTTCTCTCGATCTGATTCCCGAGGCGATTGTTGGCTGGCCCAGTATCGCCATCGCCGCCATTGCTTTTCTCCTAATCGTTTGGTTGAAGCGGGATGTTGCCCTGGTAGCAGTTGGCGCGATGGCCGGCGGAATTATTTATTCACTAGTACGAGCGTTTGCTTAGTCAAGCTAGACCAAGCCCCCTCAATAAACAACCAGGAATGAAAGACTAGAGCGAGCAGAAAGGCAGGAGTGAAAATGAAAAGAAACGGAAAATTGACGCGCAGGATTTTGATCCACTTATCTCTGGCGCGTAAGACGAGAAGAATTGTTCTGAGCCTCGTCGCGTTAGCAGTAGCGACTTTGTTTGTTCTTGTGGCTTGCTCTGCGCCGCAGAATCAATCGGGGCAAGCGAACAACCAGCAACCGGCCGCAGCAACAGATTGGAAGCCAGTCGAGCAAGCCTTGGGTAAAGCGGGATCGATGCAGCCGGGAGATGTTTACAAGGTCAGTTTGCCGCGCAGCGATCTAAAAGTCGCCGTCAGCGGCGTGGAACTAAAGCCAGCGCTCGCGCTTGGTTCGTGGGTGGCTTTCAAGAAGACTGGCGATATGACCACAGTGATGGGCGATCTGGTGCTCACCGAAGACGAAGTGACGCCGGTCATGACGAAACTTGAAGAAGGCGGAGTCGACCCAACGGCTTTGCACAACCACGTGCTGCATGAATCTCCACGGGTTATGTATATGCACATTCATGCCATGGGAGACACGGTAAAGATCGCTAAAGCGATTCATGATGCGCTCGCGTTGAGTAAAACGCCTTTCGCTGCGCCCGCCGCTACTCCTCCGAATCAAGACTTGGGAATTGATACGAAGCAGATCGATCAGATCATGGGGCAGAGTGGAAAAGCAAACGGCGGAGTCTATCAATTCTCCGTTGCACGCGCCGACAAGATCATGGACAACGACATGGAGATTCCGCCTGCGATGGGAATTGCGCAGGCGATTAACTTCCAACCCACAGGCGGAGGCAAGGCTGCCATCACCGGTGACTTTGTGCTGCTCGCCAGTGAAGTCAACCCTGTGATCAAAGCGCTGCGAGACAACGGCATCGAAGTGACGGCCTTGCACAGTCACATGCTGGTCGAGACGCCGCACCTGTTCTTTATGCACTTTTGGGCCAACGATGATGCGCAGAAGCTGGCCCGAGGACTGCGAGCCGCTCTCGATAAAGTGAATGTAGTAAAGAGCTGAAGTCCGTATTCGTAACCTGAAGGAGTAAGGGCTCGTCTTTTAGTGGCGAGACTTCTTACAATGGGCCGCAGTCTGATCCATGCGTTGCGACCGATTGCTATGAATCACATCTACTGGCTGTTACTGATTCTGCTCGTTTCACCTTCCGCATTGGCGCAAACCGGCTCACTGCGCGGTCAGGTCACCGATCAAAACGGCGGCGGTGTTCCTGGTGCGAAGGTCACAGTCAACGGCCCATCAGGATTGGTCAAAACTACAAACACTGATAAGGGCGGATCGTATTCCTTCGCGGGATTGCCAGCCGGGGATTACGAAGTGCATGCCTCAGCTCCTAACCTCGAACTTGCTGAGCCAGTGAAGGTCAGTCTGAAGGGTGGAGTCCAGACCATGGACTTGCAATTGAAAGTGGTTCTGGCGCCAGAGAAAGTCACTGTCGAGGAAAACGGCGCACCGAGTGTCCGTACCGACGCAAACAGTAACGCCAGCGCTCAAGTGTTCCGTGGAAACGATCTGGATTCGCTGCCGGACAGCCCAGAAGATCTACAAGCGGCGCTGGTCGCACTCGCTGGACCGTCGGCGGGACCAAACGGCGGACAGATCTTCATCGACGGATTCAGCGGCGGCCAGCTTCCATCGAAGGAATCTATTCGCGAAATCCGCATCAATCAAAATCCTTTCGCTCCTGAATACGACAAGCTCGGTTTTGGCCGCATCGAGATTTTCACGAAGCCGGGAACTGATAAATTCAAAGGTTCAGTTTATTTCAACTTCGCTAATCAATTCTGGAACACGCGCAACCCTTACGCGCTACAAAAAGCGCCGTTTATCTTGAAGGAATACGGCGGCAGTGTGAGTGGCGCGCTCAACAAACGCGCCTCTTTCTTTCTTGATGTTCGGCGCGATGAAGTCGACAACGGCTCAATCATCAACGCAATCACTCTCGATCCACAGACTCTAGCGATCATCAATCCATTCACGGATTTA
>QHXE01000420.1 GCA_003222835.1 Acidobacteriota bacterium
TCGCTACGGCTCAACGCGAATTAGACGCGATAGATCATCCGAACTACGACGCTGTATGCTTTCACACCCAGCAGTGTGCCGAGAAATACCTAAAAGCGTTCTTGCAGGAGGCCGATATCCCGTTCCGAAAGACTCACGACCTTGCGGATCTGCTTAACTCGGCCCTTTCAATCGAGCCCGCATGGACATCGATGAAGGCAGACTTGAATGCGCTTAGCGCTTTCGCCGTAGAGTACAGATATCCGGGTGAGTCGGCCGACCTAGACGAAGCTCGCGAGGCCCTTGAAAAATGCCAGCAGGTGCGCCAAATCATTCGGCGTACAATGCATTTGGATAAGTCTGATTCATCTCCTGGCGATGTCGAGTGATGCAGCAGCGTCTTCAAAAACTAATCGCCGCCGCGGGTATAGCCTCACGACGGCACGGCGAAGAGTTGATCGCTGCTGGCGAGGTGACGGTTAACGGGAAAATCGTTAGCGCACTGGGGGCCAAAGCCGATCCTGAAACTGATCACATCAAAGTTAAAGGCCGTCTGATCAATCCTCTCCTTCAGAAACATGAACACGTTTACATTCTGCTGAACAAACCGAAGGGTTATCTGAGCAGCATGGCGGACCCGGAGGGGCGGCCATTGGTGACCGACTTAATTCCATCGCGGCTCGGTCGTTTGCATCCGGTGGGCCGCCTGGATTTCAATACCGAGGGCTTGTTGTTGCTCACCAATGATGGCGAGTTTACAAATTTAATTACCTCCGCCAGGAATCGAATTGCTAAGGTCTACGAAGTTAAGGTGAAAGGCGTTCCGCCAGAGGGCGCAATTGATCGCTTGCGCCGAGGTATAGCGATTGGTAAGGGCGAACGAACGGCGCCGGCTAAAGTCCGCAAGTTGCGTGAGATTAAGGCGAACTCGTGGTTTGAATTAACTCTTCATGAGGGGCGCAATCAGCAAATTCGTCGCATGTTCGATTCAATTGGTCATTCAGTGGTTAAGTTGCGACGGACGCGAGTCGGGACTTTGGATGATAAGGGATTGCCGTTAGGCAAATGGCGCAGGCTGAAGGAAATTGAAGTTAAGCGATTGAGTCAGAACCGCCTGCGGTAGCGGCCGGTTGATGCTGGTGTTGTTTAGCTCTCTATGACTAAAGATCAACCGTCCGCTACCGCAGGCGGTTCTGACTCGCGAGTGCATTGGGTTACAATGTTATCGCTTCATGTGGTCGCGACAGGCATCATTGCCTGTCGTTTGAGTGTTAGAAGGAAGCAGTGAAACCGCTCGCGGCTCTGAAACATATTAGATGAACTTCGAACTCACAGAAGAACAATTGCAGATGAAGATGAGCGTGCGCGAGTTCGCTGAAGCGGAAATCGCCCCGCACGTGCTCGAATGGGACGAGGCCCAGCATTTCCCCGTTGAGTTGCAACCCAAACTCGCGGAGCTCGGACTTCTGGGGGTTCTATTTCCCGAAGAATATGGTGGCGCGGATCTCGGTTACGTCGAGTACGCGGCCGCGATTGAAGAGCTTTCGCGAGTCGATGGTTCGGTTGGTATTTCAGTCGCTGCGCACAACTCGCTTTGCTCGAACCATATTTATCAATATGGCAGCGAAGCGCAGAAACAGAAATATCTGGCGCCGCTGGCGAAGGGCGAACATCTCGGCGCGTGGGGATTAACCGAGCCAGGCGCGGGCTCCGATGCTTCCGGCACTCGGACGATAGCCGGCAAGAAAAATGGCGGATGGGTGATCAACGGATCGAAGAATTTCATCACGCATGCGATTCATGCCGACACCTGCGTCGCTTTTGCTTCCAGCGATCGTTCGAAGCGCAGCAAAGGAATCACGGCGTTCATCTTTGAAAAGGGGATGAAAGGATTCTCGCCGTCAAAGAAAGAGAACAAGCTGGGCTTGCGCGCATCTGAAACGGCGAGCGTAGTCTTCGAAGATTGTTTCGTCCCGGACGAGAATCGTTTGGGAGAAGAAGGAATGGGCTTTATCAACGCGATGGAGATTCTGGATGGTGGACGAATCTCGATAGCCGCGCTGGCAGTGGGCATCGCTCAGGGTGCTTATGAATCAGCCCTTCGTTATTCAGGTGAGCGGCAGCAGTTCGGCAAACCGATTCGTGAGTTCCAGGCAATTCAATTCAAGCTTGCAGACATGGCGACGCAAATCGAAGCCGCGCGGTTGTTGATGTATCGCGCCGCTTGGATGAAGGATCAGGGAAAAAAGACAACCAAAGAATCTTCGATGGCTAAGCTCTTCGCTTCGGAAATAAGCGTGCGCGTTTGCGAAGAAGCGATTCAAATTCACGGCGGTTATGGTTATACGAAAGACTATCCGGCGGAAAAATTTTGGCGCGACTCAAAACTGTGCACGATTGGTGAAGGCACGTCTGAGATTCAGCGAATTATTATTGCGCGAGAGGTTTTGAAGCAGACGTAGGTATGAATAATCAGCTTATCGAACGCGTCGCTGCTGGAGATGTGACCGCGGTGGCGCGCGCGATTTCAAAAGTGGAAGAGAGTGCGCCTGACTCTTCTGATCTGATGAAGCAAATTTTTCTGCGCACAGGCCGCGCTTTGATTGTCGGCATCACCGGCGCGCCGGGAGCGGGAAAGTCTTCGCTGGTTGATAAACTGGCTGCTTTTTCCAGCCCGTTTTCTGGCGGCGCGATCCTGGGCGATCGCATTAGGATGCAGACGCTATCTCTCGATAAGGGCGTCTTCATTCGTTCGATGGCCACGCGCGGACAGCTTGGCGGCTTGGCGCGCGCGACCGTCGATGCAGTGGCGATTCTGGACGCCGCCGGTTACGAAAAAATACTCGTCGAAACCGTGGGCGTGGGCCAGGATGAGATTGAGATTGCCAAGGCGGCTGATGTTTGCGTTGTCGTGCTGGTTCCCGGAATGGGCGACGACGTGCAGACGATGAAAGCCGGCATTATGGAGATCGGCGATGTGCTGGTCATTAACAAAGCCGATCGCGATGGTGTCCTGCGAACAGAAAAGGAGTTGGAAGGCCTACTGTCGCTCGCGGTTCGCGCGGATGAGTGGCAGCCGCCCATCGTAAAGACCGTCGCGATTGAAAACAAGGGGATCGCGGAACTTGTCGCAGCCATCGATGGCGCGCGCGAATCTCAGACGACAAGACCAGCTTCAAACGAGCGGCGGCAAGCAATAGCACGTTGGCGAATTCTGGAGTTGTTGCGCGAACGCCTGCTATCAGAAGCGCTTCACAGCGATTCGGTATCAGAGAAACTTGATCGTTTGGTGGCTGACGTAGCGAATAAGAAGCGAGATCCTTATTCGGCTATCGAGGAACTCATCACAAAGTGAAGATCGATCACATCGGCATCGCGACACGCGCAATTGATGAAACGGCGAGATTTTGGTGCGAAGCGCTGGGTCTCGACCTTGCCGAGGCTGAAGAGGTCGTGGAACAGAAAGTCCGCGTGGCGATGCTGTCCATCGGCGAATCACGCATCGAATTGCTGGAAGCAACCTCGGACGATTCGCCGATTTCAAAGTTTTTGGAGAGACGTGGGCCAGGAATTCATCACGTCGCAGTGCGGGTTGAAGATATTCGAGAAACTCTGGCCGAGCTAAAGCAGAAGGGCGCGCGTTTGATTGATGCAGAGCCGCGAATGGGCGCGGGTGGTTGCCTTGTGGCGTTTGTTCATCCATCATCGACAGGCGGAGTGCTACTGGAATTGGTTCAGCCGCCATGACGGGTGTACACGCTTCCAGCGTGCATCGCAGGGGCACTGACACTCGCCTGGCGAGCAGCAGGCAGGGATGCCTGCGTACCATTAGAGTTCTTAATCTGAAAGGAAGAAGTTTTATTTTGAATTCAAAAACGAAGGCTTGGATCGTCGCCGGGTGCGGCATTGTTTTTTCCCTCGGTCTGATCTTCTGGCAGTTGAGGGTCGGACACGCGGCCACGATAAACCTGAGCACCGAAGACATGTCGCTGATTGCCTCTGACCAGGCGCAACAGACGAGGACGCGTCTGGCTTCTGACGCATCAGCTCGCAAAGACTTCGCGAAGAACGTGCGCGAATTGTTGGCGGTCGCTGAAGAAGCCAAGTCGAAAGGCATTGCTTATCGTCCCGACATTAAACGCCAGCTCGATCTCGTTCGCGCGATCGTCATCTCGCAAAACTATACCCAATCTAAAACCGGAGGTCAGGGCGCTGGCGCCGTCTCAGATGCTGAGATTGATGCATTCTTCAAAGAGCCGGGTCAGCAAGAAACCCTCAATCAGTTTCTAAAAGACGCCCAAGCGCGCAACCCGATGATGGCTGGGCAACAAATCCCCGAAGATCAGTTGAAAGAGATAAAGCACCAGTTAGGTCAAGTGCTGTTGGGCGCGCGCCAGGGAGCCGCCGCGGGAGTTGATAAGAAGCGCGGTGTTGAGCTGCAAATCATGCTGGAGCAGGCACGCGTGTTGGCATCTACTTATGCGCAGGAAACATTGATTCCAAACACGAAGGCTACTGAGGCGGAGATTAACGCATACATAGCCAAGCATCCCGAGCTGGACACAAAACAGGCGCGGACCAAAGCAGAAGAGGTGCTAAAGCGCGCGCGCTCCGGAGAAGACTTCGCTTCGTTAGCGAAGGAGTTTTCCACCGATCCAGGCAGCAAGGACAAAGGCGGCGATCTCGGTTGGTTCGGTCACGGACAGATGGTGGCTGAATTTGATAAAGCCGCGTTCGCTTTGCAACCAGGACAAATCAGCGACATCGTCGAAACGCAGTTTGGTTTCCATATCATCAAGGTCGAAGAGAAACGCACCGAGACGAAAGACGGTAAACCCGAGGAGCAGGTTCATGCGCGACACATTTTGATTGCTGGCGGCGCTCAGAACCCGTTTGGCCCACCCAAGTCCTCGAAGGATCAGGCGCGTGACGCCGTCGAGCAGGAGAAGGAAAAGACTTTGATTGATGAGATTGTAAAGCGTCAGGGTGGGCACATAACCATCGCCGAGAATTTTTCTGTCGCCACGCCGCCTCCGCAACAGATGCAGGAAGGATTGCCACCGGAAGCCGCGCCCGAGCCACCGCCGGCTGCAGCTTCGCCGGCACCGAAAGGGAAAGCGCCTGCAAAAAGTGAAAGGAAATAGTTTGAGGGTGACGGGGTTAGGGTGTCGGGTGTCGTTATCATAATTACCGTCCACGCCAGTTTTGCTATACCTTAGACCCAACGCCCTACACCCTGAGGCCGATGAAGTTTGGTGATTATCGTGTCGAGGTTGTTCCTGACTGTGAGTTTCGGCTCGATGGCGGCGCGATGTTTGGAGTGGTGCCGCGCAATCTTTGGTCTCGGAAGTTTCCGCCCGACGAGCAGAATCGAATTCGCATGAACATGAATTGCGTGTTCATAGATACCGGCTCCGAGAAAATCCTGATCGAAACGGGCATCGGCGACAAATGGTCCGAAAAGCATCGAGCGATGTACGGCATCGATCGCAAACAGTCCCTGGACGAGTCATTGCAAAGCATCGCCGGCGTGAATGCGAACGAAATCACGATCGTGATCAATACTCATTTGCATTTCGATCATGCCGGCGGCAACAGTAAACACGACGAGTCAGGAACTCTCGTCGCTTCTTTTCCAAACGCACGCTATTTTATCTCTCGCGCTGAATATGAACACGCAGAAAGTCCGTCCGAGCGAGACCGCGCGAGCTATCTGGTCGAGAATTGGCGGCCTTTGAAAGCATCAGACCAATTAGAGTTGATGGAAGCCAATTATGAAGTGGTGCCTGGTCTGCGCATGGAGACTCACGCCGGCCACAATCGCTCAATGCAATGCTGGCGCTTAGATCGAGGCGCACAGACGTTGTTTGGATTTGCCGACCTGGTCCCCACACGCGCGCATGTTCCGTTCGCCTGGATCATGGGCTACGATCTCTATCCCATCGAAACACTCGAAGCGAAAAAGACATTGTTGCCGGAAGCGGCGCGCGAAGGTTGGGCATGTTTGTTCTATCACGATCCAGACCAACCGCTGGGCCGAATCGTGGAAGACGCAGGCAAGCTTCAAGCTGTAGCACTCGCATGACACAGAAAGATAGTGTACTCAGCCAAATTCTTGGTGGGCGATCCGATGCAAATGTAAACTTTAATGAATTGCGGAGTCTGCTACGCAGTTTGGGCTTCAGTGAGCGAATTCGAGGAAGTCATCATATTTTCGCCCGCGAAGATGTTCAGGAGATCGTGAACCTGCAACCGAAAGGCGCTAAAGCAAAGGCTTATCAAGTCAAACAAGTGCGTCAGGTGCTGGTGAAGTATCGGCTGGGAGGAATTCCATGAGCAAATATGAGGTGATTATATATTGGAGCGACGAAGATAACGCCTACGTCGCAGAAATCCCTGAGCTGCCGGGTTGCATGGCGGACGGCTCGACTTATCAAGAGGCACTAGCCAATGCCGAGGCTGTGATCCAGGAGTGGATCGAAACTGCTAAAGAACTCAACCGGCCTATACCTGAACCCAAAGGCAGGTTGATTTACGCGTAACTATGACGACAGCAAGAATCGGAATCATCGGCGGCAGCGGCCTCTATCAGATGCCGGAACTCACAGCGATCGATGAGATCGAAGTCGAGACTCCCTTCGGACGTCCTTCGGATAAGTTCATCGTCGGCACTCTCGAAGGCGAGCGCGTCGCCTTTCTGCCGCGTCACGGGGTGGGGCATCGATTTACTCCGACTGAGCTTCCTTTTCGCGCCAACATTTATGGAATGAAACTGCTGGGCGTTGAACGCATCCTTTCCGCCTCGGCAGTGGGTTCATTGCAGGAGAAGTATGCGCCGCTCGATATGGTGATTCCCGATCAATTCTTCGATCGTACCCGAGCGCGCGTGCGCGAGTCGACGTTCTTCGGTGAGGGTATTGTAGCCCATGTAACATTCGCGCATCCGGTGTGCGCTGATCTCGGAGATGTGCTGGAAGAATCTTGCAAGTCAGTGAACGTCAACGTCCACCGGGGGGGAACTTATGTCTGCAT
>QHXE01000421.1 GCA_003222835.1 Acidobacteriota bacterium
CGCGCCAGGTTACCGATCACGTTGAAGGTCACGGTGAAGAGTTCATTATTTGGATTGTTGAATTGCAGCAGGCGAGCGCCTGATGTTTCTCCAACCGACAGAATGTTGTCGGCGCCCACGTAGTTGCCGTAATCCCAGAGGGCGCCAACTCCGTTCTGGCCGTTGTCGGCATTTTTCACCGTTACTCTGCCCGATGCAGAAGTCACTTGAGCGACTTCGGCCCGCAGCGGAACATAGATCGTCTGAGTCGAGGTGTCCTTCAGACTGAGGTTGAACGAGCTAACGCCGGACGCTGAGCTGGGATTGCTCACGAGCATGTTGACCAACGAATTTACGTTCTGTTCAATGAACGGCGAGCATGCGGTGTTGCCGGCGATCGTATAAGTCGCAGCCGGAGAGCCGTTGTCTCTCTGCGCTTTGACGAACGTATGATCGATCAGCAGTGTCGAACGTTCGAGCGTGTTCGTTTGTGACGTATCGCCGGTGAATGTTCGGCCGCCCACTGCGCCGAGCAAGTCACCCGGCTGCGGATTGCCTACGGACGCCTTGGGAACGAACAACGTAATTGTGCCGTCGGCGCTGAGACTGCCCGTGATGTTGCCACGCACAGTTTCAGTGGGCACGCCAATCACCAAACCAACTACCGCGGTAGCGATGCTGCCGTATTCAAAACTCACGTTGCTGCTCGCATCGCTGCGCATACCGACGAACCATTGCTGGCCCGGGGCCGACTCGGAATTCCAGAGGATGCGCCATCGGCTGTTAGCCGGCACGCTGGCGAGACTCGACACCTTCATCTTGAACATCAGATTGTTGGCGCCGGGAGGTTCACCTGCGGCGATGTAATCAATAGCCAGCGATGGATTCTGTTGCGCCAGAATGCTTTCCGGATGCGTCGGATCCATGCGTTGCAAAATCAGTCCGCCGCAAGTGTCGCCCACATACGGCGCGGTTACTTCATTCGCTCCGCATGACGTGCCTACGCCGTTTGTGGCCAGAACTTTGTAGTAGTAAGTCTTGGTTGTGTCCGTCGCCGTTGTGTCGTCGTAACTCGTCTGAGATCCGGTGACAGTCGTGAGCAAAGTCTCAGCGCCGCTCGCGATTCCTCTCATGATCTTGTAGCTGGTGATGGCTGAGTTGCCGGTGTCGGCTTCAGACCAACCGAGATGGACCACGTTGCCGACGCGCCGGGTGGTGACTGATACCATGCCGGGCACCGTGGTGACGTTCATCGCGTTTAGCGGATCGTTGGCCGCAACCAAACGACGACCGCTGGATTGCCGCGCGATTACCGCGGTCGCAGTGTACGCGTTGCCGGTTGCAGTCGAAGCCGCCTGAGCACAATTGCCGCCGGCGCATCCGTTGACGTAGCCGACTTCGACACGGCCTTCGCGATCGACTGTGATGTCAAAGAAGTCGAGGAGATTGCGACAGATGTTCGCGCCGCCGCCGGTCCAGATGCAGCCGCGCTGCACCGGAGCGTTTGGCGTGGCGTCGGTTGTGGTCCAATGCGAACCGCCGTCGAACGTCTCAGCAACATAGAGATGCCAAATTCCACGGAAGCCATTCGCCGACAGATTGCCGGTGGTAGTGGTTCCATAGAAAGCAACTGCCGCGCGGCCCGCATCGGCAGCGACGGCCGCCGGATACGCGATATTCTTTAGTCCATAAACCGCGCCCACGTCGTAGGTGTTTTGCCAAGTCTGACCACCATTGTCCGTTGTCGCAACGACCGCTTGCGAACCATTGCTCGTCGCGCTGGACATCGCAAAATAGGCGCGTCCGTTGTTGTCTATACCGACCGCCGGATCACTCTGACCGGCAATCGTGTTCGGGACGTGCTGAATCGTCCAGTTGACTCCGTTGTCCACAGAAACGATCGTCGCTCCCTGGTTATCGCAGTAATTGAATGGCAAATAGACCGTGCCGTCGGGCGCGACTTTTATGTGGCCGTGCAGACCACCGCAATGCGCATCGGCCACCGGATCTACTTCGATGGATGGGCCAAAACTCGCCCCGCCGTCATCGCTTCTGGCGCAGGCTGCGGCTGGAATTTGCGAACAGTAGTAGACCGCGTCGGGATAAAGTCCCGGAACGTTTGTCGGCCGAGTCAGCGGCGAGTGGAATGGGCCACCGCCGATCGATTCGTGGTCGATGCCCGCGCCCAGGCCGCTGCCCTGCGTTGGTATCCAGGTTTGGCCGTCGTCATCAGTAAAGGAGGTCTTACACGTGGGCGAAGTCAGCGTTAGTTCAGCGGCGAACGTGCGACCTGTGTAGCGATCGGTGAATCCGATCGGGTCAGAGTCGACGAACTGCGAGGTCGGCGCAGGCCGGTTCACCCAGGTAACCGGTTGACCGCTCGCCGGGCAGTTGTCATTGAAGGTGATGAATAGAGTCTGAAGATCAGACTGATAACTCATCACGTTCGATTTCCAGTTGTTACCAACGGAAGGCTCACCGGCGTCGTGCCCGAGATACTCGACAGTCTTCGCCGATGGTCCCTGACTGCTGGAGGTGACGCTGATCAGAGTTCCCGGTGCTTCGTAATTCTGGAATCCAACCTTTGGTCCGAGATCCTGAGGTGCGGGTAGCACTCCCGGATTCGGCGTCGGTGTTGGTGTCGGCGTAGACGTCGGCGTTGGTGCAGGCGTCGGCGTTGGAGTCGAAGACGAAGCTACACACTGAGGGAATCTAAAACTGCCTATGCGCGTTCGCCAGGGCGCGCCCGGATCCTCAACCGGTAAATCATTGAAATATTCATTGACATACCAGAAGGTGCAATCGTCGGTTGGATCAACCGTCAGAGCGCTGTAATCACCCCATCGTCCGACCGGCGGAAGGTAAAAAGCCACATTCTCAGGGCCAGTGCCCGCGAAGAGTTGCGCTTCACCCTGCGACAATTGTCCGATTGGATCGTTAGCAAGGCGGCCGGCAAATGCGATCGACGGAAAGCTTGATGGTGACGATGTGCTGTAACCTACGGCGATGTCGCCGGAATGATCCATCGCGAGGCTGCCCATCCAGCGCCACAGCGCGTCCGTGGGCGCAAAGGTGCTCTGTTGGAAAATGGTGGGGGTGCTGCTGCTGAGTCCGCGCACTTCATACCAGCGCACGCCGATGCGCGCATCCGCGAGCACGCTATGATTCACCAGGAGCGATTCATGATCGCCGAAATTTCTATAGGTGAGTCGAAACATGATGCGGTCGCCAAGCACATCCAATCCGTACGGACTCCCTTCCTGGGGAACGCAAGTCCCTTGACCTTCAATGCACTGTGCGGGAACCCACGAGGCGACGGGCAAAGTTGAGTCAGGCAAACCATTGATTCCAAAAGTCGAGTTAGCCGGGGTGGTCCAATCCGTATGAAATTTCCAGATGCGCATCGCATCGGCGCCGAGCGACGGCGTATTTACCTGGGAATCCACTTCAGCGAAATAATTCGGGGCGCCAGTTGGAGGCGGGGCGCCATCGACTGTCGATGGCAACATGCCGCCGAAGCCGCTGTTGACGGTGGACAAGTCAAAGAACACCATCTGTGCTCCCGGATCGCCGGCGAGCATTTTGTCGCGCTCCAGAGCAGCCACGCCGGCGCCGACAAAAAGATCGTTGTTGGTGTGATCGAACTCATTCGTAGTTAGATAGTAGCCATCTGGCCAAACACCCAATTTGGGATAATCATGAAAGATGGTGTCGCTGCGGTGAAAGTCATAGACGAAGTATGAGC
>QHXE01000422.1 GCA_003222835.1 Acidobacteriota bacterium
TGTCTGATCGATTTTGCGTCCTTGGCGACAGTGTCGTTGCCGACGTTCAGATTTGCGAGCAGTGCGCTCGGAACATTTGCGCCAAAGCCGATCACGGCATTCGGGTCACGGGTAGCCAGCGTTATCAGGTCGGCGCTGGCGCGTCCTTTTTTGCCCGCATCGATCGCGGCCCGCACAGTTCCTAAATCTCCAATCGCGAGCGTATTCGAATCAAGTCCGCACACCGCGAGTTCGCTAACCTTCATATTCCAAAACCCAAACAGTTTCATCTGGTCGTTAATGCTGATGACGACGATCGTCGCTCCCTGGTATTTTTCCTCTCGGTACTTGCCGTTGGCGGCAATACGTCCGGCTGCCACGAGCGCTTTGGCGTCGAAAGTTCCGTGCGCAATTACGACCGTTTCGAGCTTCGTTACGTTTGGCGATGGATAGGTATAGCGAGTTCCCAGAACTACGCGATCGAATGAACGCGGATCGATCCCGGTGCGAGCTTTGAACTTTTCAACCTCGGCATTGGCCTGCGCGAGTTTCGCAGGATCTTGTGCGAGGATGCGCGGCAGGGTTTGATTCAATAGCCGCCGCACGTCGATTAGCGCAATTGCGTCCGAAGCGGGAAGATAACTCAAGGCGTCGGCAGCAGCCATCGCGGTATTTGCGAACGGCGCATGCGCAGATAATCCCGAAACGAGTACGAGAGTTACTACAAACAATGCCAGGGTAAGCGATGATGCCAGGATTTTTTTATTCACGAGTGAATCCTTTCTTAAATTGTATTCAACAGAGGCTCGAATTAAATATGAGACCTAAAGAAGTCTCAAAGTAAGGAAGGGTGGCTTGCCCCCGGCTGTTTGATAATCTTATCTGACATTGAAAACGATCAGCGGGGGCAAGCCACCCTTCCTTACCTTGAGATGCTTATGGCCATTGGGAAAGCGACTCTCCGATGCATCTGATGAGCAACATGGTTGGCCCGAACTCCAAAGCTCGTACCTAATCACGTTCGACCAACAGCGCAATACCCATACCACCGCTGATGCAAAGCGTCGCCAGACCTCGTTTCGCTTTTCGCCTTTTCATTTCATGCAACAGCGTCGTCGTGATACGTACCCCAGTGCAGCCGATTGGGTGACCCAACGCGATCGCTCCGCCATTTACATTCAGCCGCTCATGATCGAACTGCAAATCGCGATCGCAGGCGATGACTTGCGCGGCAAAGGCTTCGTTGATCTCCACCAGATCGATGTCAGCAAGTGAAAGTTTTTTTCTTTCCAAAAGTGCGCGAGTTGCAGGCACAGGTCCGATGCCCATGATTTCTGGCGGTACGCCAACGATTTCGTAATCAACAATCCGCGCCAGGGGCTCGGCGTCCGATTCCTTCACAGCTTCCTCGCTCATCACAACGACTGCCGCGGCGCCGTCGGTGATCCCAGACGAATTTCCGGCGGTGATAGTTCCGTCTCTTGCAAACACCGGAGACAGCTTACGCAGGTCTTCGATTGTGGTCTTGTCGCGCACGTGCTCGTCGGTGGCGAATAATACTCCGTTGCTTTTTCCCTCTCCCTTTGGGAGAGGGTGAGGGGTTGTCGCGGCCCTAGCTTCGCCCCTCACCCCAGCCCTCTCCCAAGGGGAGAGGGAGTTACGAGCAGCACTTTTGAGTTCCAGCGGCAGAATCTCATCCGTGAATCTTCCCGCCACAATCGCCGCGGCTGCTCGCTGTTGCGACCGTAAAGCGTACTCATCCTGTTCGTCACGAGCGATTTCGTAATGGCGAGCCAGTTCTTCAGCCGTCTCGCCCATTACCAATCCTGAAAGCGGATCGTTAAAGCCATCGCGATACATGCCGTCAACCAGATCGACATGGCCCATGCGCGTACCCCAGCGCGCGCCCTCCGCAAAATAGGGAACGCGCGACATGCTCTCCGTGCCACCGGCCAAAACGATATTCGCGCGACCGAGCGTGATCTGTTCAGCGGCAAGAATGATCGCGCGCAATCCCGATCCGCACGCCTGGTTCACGGTGAACGCAGGAATCCTATCGGGCACCCCGGCGCGAAATGTTATCTGTCGCGCGACGTTCGGACCGCCGCCGGCTTGGCGCGCGCATCCCCAAATCGAATCATCGATCTGATCGGGCCTCACGTTCGTGCGCTGCAAACTCTCCTTCGCGACTGCGGTGCCCAAATCAGCGGCGGTCCAGCTTGCCAGCGATCCACCGAAGCGGCCAATCGGTGTGCGCACCGCGCCTGCTAGATAAACCGGTTTCATTAAGCGAAATTATGATTCAACGCAAAGGGACGCAAAGGTTTTCGCAAAGGGACGCAAAGGAGTTTTCCTCCGCGACCTTTGCGAAATCCTCTGCGCCCTTTGCGTTAAAATGCTTTTCTCCCAATGGCTCCGATGTTAGCATACGCGCGGATGACTCCCGAAAATGCTCTTACCAGTTAAAGACGTTCCAGCGATTGAAAGTGCTAACCGCACTATTCGCGAATTGCTGAATGCGAACAGCGAATGGTTCCTGACGCAGGACGGCGCGGCGCCACTCGCTCTTACTACTACAGAATTCGATTTTTCCATCGCGCATCGCCGTTTGATTTTCTCAAGCTGGACTGAAAGCGGTTCGCGTTCATGGCGAATTACAGCGTGGAGCTGGACCGGCGAAAAGCTTTTGCTGGAAGCAAGCCGCCGCATGGGAGCGGAAGTGGCAAAGCTCGAATTAGTGCCGCGTGCTTCCGCGAAGGCGATCGTGGCGAGCGTCGCGGCCGCGCGTCAGACGCGATGCGAAAAGCTTGCACAAATAGTGGCGCAGACTTTCGAGGGTGTTGGGTATAGGGTGTTGGGTGTAGATGATGCAACTGAGCTATATCCAAGAGCCTACGCCCAACATCCCGGAAACCTGGCGGGCGTAGATGCTGCAATTGAGCTACACCCTAAACCCAACGCCCAACACCCTGGTAACCTGGCGGGCGTAGATGCTGCAATTGAGCTACACCCTAAACCCAACACCCAACCCCCTGAACCTCACAGACTGAAGTCTATGTTACTTTCAGCGAAGATCGAGCGTGCGGTCTTGAGTCCCGGCATGCGCCGCGATCAGCCCGGCCGTTATGCGCGTATCGTCTTGCGCTTCCCTCACGAGCGCGTGGCGGTGACCGCTACTGTAGCGCGAAACGATGCCCGCAATGTCGATTCGCTTTTTTCGTCCGCGCTGCTGTGGTTCAATCGACTCCTTTCGCGCCCGCAGCGGCCATCCATTGAAAAGCTGCTGCTGGTTGTCGAACAGAACACGCTCGATGCTGCGCGCCAACGTCACGTTCTGCTGCGCGAGTCCCTGCGGCAGCGGATTGAGTTGTGGGAGATCGACGACGACTGGGAACAAACGCATCCGGCCCGGGCAATAGAAAGAAAGGTGCTTTGGAAGAAACGTCTGTCTCGTTTTCCGCCGGTAACAGAGGCTGAAACCAGCGAACGCGCGAAGCAAATCGTCTCGCAAGCTCCACATACGATCGATATCGTCAACTCGCGTCATGGCCAAACACTTCGCTACCACGGTTTGCCGTTTGTGCGTCTGCGTCGCGTGATGAGTAGCGATCGAGTCTGGTTCGGGATTGAAGGCTCGCGCCGGCGCGCGCTCGACGAATATCACGAACGAGACTGGGCGAAGCTGTTTGCCGATTTACAGAACTATCGCCACGAAGGTTGTCGCGATCGGCGGCATTGGCTTTATCGCTCAGCCGGCGAAGCCTGGTTGGAATCAATGCTTCGGCGCGACATAACCAAGCTCGATCCCGGCTTGATTATCGCCCCTTTGCACGCGCAGTTTCGCACCGCGCACGGCGGCCCAACCGGCGCGCGCCCAATAGATCTACTGGCACTACGTCATGATGGGCGCTTGGTAGTCATCGAATTGAAGGTAAACGAAGATCGCGAGCACGTCTTTCAGGGCGTCGACTACTGGCGTCGAGTCGAAGCGCATCGACGACGTGGACATATCTCTTCCGCAAAGTTATTCGGCGAACGCGAGATCAG
>QHXE01000423.1 GCA_003222835.1 Acidobacteriota bacterium
CGGAACCAGTCAGTGTACAAGTGCGGATAGAGGCCGCCCATGAACTCATAGCTGTCGTGTCCTATCATTCGATAGCTCGCGACTTTTAAAATTGTGCGCCACGTTCCGGGCAAAAGGATCGTAGGATTGCAGATCAGAAAGACGACTCCCATGATGATGAAGAATTTCAGAAACCGTTTTTTGCCGATGCGCCAACGAGTAGCGGGAATTCCCTGAAATGTGTAGTTGTAGGCGACGCTAATGGCAATCATTTGCGGGAAATACTTTGACGCCATCATCGCGCCGAACGCGGCGGCCGTGGCCCAGTAGAAAGGCTCTGGCCGTCGATGCGGCTGGCTTTCAGCGACGCGCTGGCCACGTAGCCAGAAGAAATTAGCCAACAGAAAGAAGAAGACTAGAAAGGTGTCTTCCTTGGCGATCCGATTGAACCCGATGACCAGAGGATCGAAGGCCCATAAGGCCGCGGCGATCAATCCAACCTCTATGCCGAACAGTTCAGACGCCACGAGATACAGCACTACCACGGTCAAGGCGCCAACGATCGCGTTAGGCAAACGGATAGCGCTCTCGATGGGAAAATTTAATTCCGGATGCGTGGCAACCAGGGCCGTTTGATTCCATTTCTCGGCGGCGATTACGCTGACAGTTAATAGGCCTTTCATCAGCAAGGGGTGTTCGCCGTTCGCTGACGTTAGTCCATGTTGGCGATAGTCAGTCACGGCTATAAGCTTGTTCATCTCGTCTTCGCTGAGACCTTCGCTGCTCAATCCTGTGGCACGGAAACCAAGGCCCACGATCCCTAGCACGCCTAAGGCAATGGCCAGCATTGTGCGACTTACCGAACGTGAACCGGCCTCAGCAAACAAGTCCGGTCTCAATCCGGCAGTAGTTATTGATATGGAAGGGGATGCCAAAGTTTTCCGAAAATCCTCCAAGCGAACGGCAAAGCTTAGCGTTAATCGAAGACTGCGGCAACCCAAAACGCTCTTTTCAGCTTTTTCGCACCGAGAATTTGGAGGGCGCGGGTACAGCGCAGCGGCTACGGCGCTTTGGATCTGCTCATAAGGCTAACGCCGACATCCAGAGTGCCCTCGCTGCCGTGCGCTGCCGGCGGACTCGAAAGATTGGCTTGCAATTGTTGACTGGATCGGCGAATATTGGCGTTCGATTTTGGCGGCTAACCCGTGCTGGCTCGGCTTTTCGTGATTCCAGAGCGAAGGGGCCCACTTTAGTCACTTTACTTAATTAGTCAGTGAGGAGATAACAGGAGAATTATGGCACCTGCACTTCAGCAAGAGAACGCGCCCGCTTCTTCGGCGCCGCCGTTCAGATTGGATCAGAAACTTCATCAAATTCTTTACAAGCCGGAACCGCGGACCGTTCTTGAGTCACTGCCCGAGCCGGTAGCTTTGCCTGAGCCACCGTACCCGATTCATCCGGATCCGCAACCGATGTCGAAGTCGGAGTACCAGAAGCTGAACGCGATCCGCACCTGGAAAACGTGGGGCTCGCCGTATTTCAAATCGCGCTGGTACAACAAAGACCTTCGGCCAATTATTCCTTATCTGTTCACCGAGTGGAAGTGCAACCTCGATTGTCATTACTGCTGGTCGTACAACAACAAGGTCAAGGGAATGACTGAAGACACGGCCAAGCGCTCGATCGACTGGTTGCATTCGATTGGTTCGCGCGTGCTGGCGCTGATGGGCGGCGAACCGCTGTTGCGTCCTAAGTTCATTCACAAGATCGTCCACTACAGCGCAAAGAAAGACATCTTCGTTTACCTGCCGACGAACGGCCGCTTGATGAAGCCCGAGGTAATCGATCGTCTCGGAGACGCCGGCATCGCCACCGTCAATCTGGCGGTCGACTCAGTCAAAGACCGAAAGTCTCTGCCGAAAGCGCTGGAACCAATCAGATCTTACTTCGATTACCTGGTTAAGCGGCAGCATCACTATGGCTACACAGTGATGTTCAACATCAACATCTGCCGCAACAACATGGACGACGTGCGCGAGCTGACAGAGATTGCGCATGACAACGGCATCGCTACCGACTATCACATCAACGAAACGCCGATGATGGAGCAGGACCACTTCAAGCATCTCGACGAGAACGTCACGTATCTAACACCCGACGACTGGTCAAAGGTGGACGACCTGCTGGACTATCTCGACGACAAACGACACAGCGAAGGCTACAAGATGGTGAACCAGAGCAAGCACATGCAGGACATGAAGCAGCTCATGCGCGGTGCAGTGCCGCCCTGGAAATGCCGCGCTGGTCAGAACTCGCTGATCATTCGCACGGACGGAACGCTGGCGCCGTGCTTCCCGATGTACTCAGCCACGCACGACTGGGGCACGATCGAGAATCCGAAGTTCGACAACGCGCAGTTGGACGAGATGAAGCAGGAGTGTTCGACGCATTGTCTTTCGACCTGCAATTACATTCTCGCTTACTGCTATGACACCAAGCGGGTATTGAAGTGGACCCTGAAGCAGGCCATGCACGGCTTCAAGGGATCCAGCGATACGATTCAGTAGGGTAATCCCCGAAACTGAACAGAAAAGTCGAGCCTACGAGCCTGATGACTCGTAGGCTCGATGGTTTTTTGGGATCGAGAAACCAAGAGTTCGAAGGCCCAATCGACCTGATGATTGCCGATCTGATTATGCCGTTGATGAGCGGGCGAGAAATGGCAGAAAAACCAAAAGAGACGCGATCGAATCTCGGAGTTATCTTCAGGTCTGGCTTAACATCGTCAATCGTGGATCACCAGCGTCTTCGAGAACCGATCGGGAATCGTTCGCCGGTCGCGATCTACCAGTCCGTAAAGCAGCCCAAAGCCGAGTAGAGCCAGCGAAAACATGTTCGCGATCGCGCGCTTAATTGATTGACCGCCGGTGGGAATCAGACCGGTTCGCATGTCAATCGTGCGCAAGGCCAGCATACGCATTCCCAGCGTTCGTCCCACGACGGCGGTCGACATAGTGAGGTACGCGAACATTACGAACAAGCTGGCGCCCGCCATGAAACCCATCGTTCGCCGATCGGCCCAGTTCGCGTCGGCAAACTCAATCAAGGCGGCAAACGGAGTTGCCAGCAACGCGATAAATACCAGATCTAAAATCCCGGCCACGCCGCGGCGAAAGAATCCAGCGTTGTTGTCGCGAACTTCGGAATCGAAAGCTTTGATGGATAGAGAATTATCGAGATAAGACAGAGCGGCATCTTCCACATCTTCGGCGATAACACGCACCGGCTTGCGGTTTGGCGGTTCGATCTCGGTTTGCACCGGGGCAACAATCGCAAGCTTATGCTTCGTCTCCAGAAGCTTTGGATCGTCGGCATTCACTTCCGCGATCGCTTCGATCGCGAGATCATTATCCGGAGCCGCGTCCAAGGCGAGCGCGCCATCGCTGGAACCGACGGGAAGATAATCCGGTCGACGCGCGCGCTCAAGACGTTCGAGCACCTTCGACACGATCGGATTCATTGGCGGCTGTTCGAGATCCGGAACCAATTCGAGCTGGCCCGATGGCAGAGCGCAGGAAACCAGCCCCGCTTCCTGCGCGGCGGCCAGTTCTTCCGCAGCCTCGCGGGCCTTTCGTTCCTGCACCTCGCGCACGCGCTGACTCAACTGTTTTCGCCACTCAGGTACTGGTCTACTTGTGCGGGGGAATTCGATCAAAGTAGACTTCGGTGGTCGCTCTTTGATGAGTTCAGTTTTCTGTTCGCGAAGACCCTCGATGAGTTCACCGTCCGGAATGAAGTTCCCGGCGGACAAATTTGGCAGAGCTTTGTGAATCATGATTTGCGATTGAAACGAGGGGGCAGGTATTGGGTTTGTCGTTATGAGCGATGCCGCAAGAGCAAGCCTCCATTGGCCAAGGTCTCCGGCAGCTCAGCGAATCCAAAACCTGGGGGATGGGCGGTTAAACCAAGCAGGCCCAAACCCATTAATCCAAACGCCGCCGATAGTAGCAGTAATACTTTAACTCGTCAACGAGAAAATATAGCAGGGGTTGAGGTTGGCTGGTGCTTAGAAATTGAAAATCGAAAATTGAAAAGTGCAAATTGCAAAATGTAAGAGGGATTTGCACTGTGATACACGCGCGTGAATCGCGAGCCCACTCGGCACACGTCGAAGGAATCGCTCAAACGTCTCGTTGCGACAATTTTCATTTTTCAATCTGCAATCTCAGAATCGTCAGAGCGTTTAGCCCAAACTTCCAACCTACAGAGGCTGTCGGCCGGCAAATCCAGTTTCGACATCATGCCACCATTCAACTTGATCGCCTTCGTCGGCTTTCCAGCAGAGCAGAACGACGCGGCCATCGCGCATCGAAGGAAAATCAATTAATCCCTGGGTAAAATCTTTGAGTTGCACGCCGAGACTCTCCAGCTTGCTGGCTCCCGCAGACAACTCAACCAGCACCGGGGCGTATCTGGCGCCTTGAGGCATACCACCGCCGCCGAATTCGGCGCCTTCCGCGGCACGCCTTGCGGCTGACTGGAAATTAATCAAGCGGCGATGAGATCGCTGGATCGACCTTATGATCGCTCGCACAGTCGGAAGCAGAGAGTTAGCTTCTTCGATGGTGAAAAGCTTCATTGCGAGGCTCATTCTACTGGTTTAGCAAGGTCAGTGCTACCTGTCACTCTTCGAGTAGATTTATTTTGAGGTAACGGGCCTGTTTGGGGCTGCCGAGTGGACAAAGAAGTTTTTGATCTTGTCCCCTGTCCCCTTGGGGTTAGGGAGAGTGCGCGAAGCGTAGCGCCGAGAAGAGGAAAGTAAATGTGTGTGCGATGTTCGCCAGCCCTCACTCCCCGTCCCAATGGGAGAGGGCGTTTCCTCGTTTAACCCAGGGAGCTCGCAAAAGAGCACTCGAGTTTGTTTACTTATGATTTCCTGACGAGTTGGCAGCTGCTTGGTCGACGCCGCTCTTGGGCATGTAATAACCGCGGCGAGAACTCACTTCAAGCCTCCGCGTTTTGCCGTTCGCGTCAGACGCCTTCACGCGCACGACGAGTTCGTGCATTCGGCCGTCGTCTTTTTCCTGTTCGCTAAGTTGAAAGCAAAGGTTGTATCGTGCGTTCAGATTGCCGATCACACGCGCCAGTCCGGCGCCGTAGTCTCGAACGCGACTAACGTGAACGGTTTCGCCGCCACTCTGTTGCGCGAGGCGCTTGCCGCTGCCGGCGATACTTAGGCCGGTCCATCCGATCAGCGGTTGACCGAGGGGAAGCAGAAACTTGTAGACAGTTCGCATATCAACGGTCAGCGTGTTGAAGATCGCGTTTTGGCGAAGGAGAATTTGCCCGGCTGCGTCGCGGTCTTCTTTGAAGATTGGCGCGATGCCATCGGAGAGCCAGACTATTGCGGCCTGGGAATTTGGCCGTTTCTCTTCTACCAGATGAGTGGCGTCGCGTGTGGCCCCCGCCATGTCGTAGAAATTGTCCAGTTGAATGGTCATCTTGCCGTTGCTGCTCACGCGCTTGATATCGACCGAGCCATCTTTCTTGGTTGTTCGCGTGATGACCGCGCCGTTTTCGCCTCTGATCGTTTCGGTTTCGAGGACATCGTTTTCTTTGATCTTGGTTTTGGAAGCGTCGTTTGTGTTGTCCTCATTCTTGTCAGAGCTGGCGCTCACCGTCATGCTGGTCTCTTTCTTTTCATTTTTAGGATCGCTCTTTTCAGTCTTAGAAGGTTCCGGGGGAGTAGCGACCAGTGCCGGTACCCTGGCCAGGGCCGTTTGAAGTTGCGCGCGATCGCGCGTGAATTCGGTAAGCCAGATTGCCTTACCATTTCTGATGGCCGCGGCCTTGTCGTCCACGCTGTTCAGATTGATCGCAAGAATTGCGACTTCGTCACCGGGCGGGAGTTTCGCCAATTCTTCGACCATCGCCTGGCGGACTTCTTCGCGTTTGAGAAAGCGGCCGGCGCCATCATCGCGTAGATCGAGAATAAGAATCAGGGCGAGAGGTTTGCGCGCCTGGCCTTCGCGAGTGAAATATGAGATTTCGCGCGGCTGGCCGTCATCAAAGACCTCGAAATTCTCCGGCTTCAGATCGGAAATTGGGACGCCCGTCTTTTTTTCTTTGACCAGCGCGTCCAGGAAGACGACGCGCGTCCGAACTTTGATGGTGTCAGCGACTTCCTGTGCCGAGGTCGCGGGCACTGCAAAGATAACCAACAGAAGTATCACGCAAAGGCGCAAAGGCGCCACGCGGAAAAACAGGGGTTGAGAGTTTGGAATGTCTTTGCGGCTTTGCGCCTTTGCGTGAATTGAATCTGATAGTTTCATTGTCCTCTCCTGTGATAGTAAGCCCTGGTTGGGCCACGGATGCTAGGGATCTATCGTCGCGTCGTCAGTCAGGGCTTTGCCCATTTCGTTTGGATCTTTCATTAGCTGGGCCAGAATCTGAGGAGCCACGGTGGCTTCAACGACGGTCGCCTCATGTCGTTCGATCGTGATGACGAGCACTGAAAAATTCTTGTCCAGCTCACGAACATAGATGTAGTTCTGCTCTTCGTTTTTTGGCGCCAGTGTCTGCACTAACGGCGACCAGGTTTCCGAGAGCGCGCTCTTCACTGATGCTTTGAAGCTGGCAATCTGGCCATGCGAATCAAAGTTTTGCTCTTCAAAGAACGCGACGCGCGCGCTGCCGGCTTCAGCCAGGCGTTTGTAATCGCCGCCGCGGATTCGCGCCGCGGTTTTTGCGGCTTTCATTCCCGCGCGCGCCAGCAGTGGGATGTTCTGATGCTTAACGTGATAGAACTGCTCGATGGCTTTGACAACGTCATTAAAGCCATCTTCCTTGGCCGTTGCTGGCCGAGCCAAAGCAGTGAGAAAAGTTGCGGCCATCGCCAGGCACAGTGCATGTTTCGGTTTCATCGCTCCGTTCACTTTTTCTTCTCCCGCTGGCGTATCGCGTCTCCAACCGGCGGCACGCCAAAGCTCCCTTCAAGCTTGGTGAGCTTGTCGAGATCAACCGGACCGATTATGTTCACCACCGTCATCTCTCTTGATCCCGTGGCCAGTACCGCCATGCCCCCGATCTGATCGCCGTTCTGCAACAGATAAACCTCAGCCGGGATTGCGAAGCTGCGAGCGGATTGATTCCAGATCGGCCTCCGAATATTCGCCTTCCTTTTCGAATTCGAAGCGCTTGACGTAGATGCCTTTCACTCCCTTCAGTACTTCTTTGATCTCGGCGTCGTCAGGATCTGAGAAGAACTTGGCGGTAGTCTGCATCAGGTGCTCGTCCAGTTTGACCTCCACCGTCTCGCTCGCTTTGTTGGCCAGAACGTCAAGCTGATCCATCTGAAGCTTT
>QHXE01000425.1 GCA_003222835.1 Acidobacteriota bacterium
AGCTGGCCGCTTAGGAAGAGTTTGAAGTTTCGATGCTTGAGGGCATGCAAAGCGGAGGAGAGCTTGCCTTCAAGTTTCGCTTCCGCCCTTTTGATTTGCTGTGTGCTCAAGGTGACGCGGTCGTTCTTTTCAAAACTTCAACCCAATTCCGGTGCGCACCATTGTGTGGCTGGTAAAGTTCACGTGCGGATCGTAGTACACCTTCCAAAACCACTTTGGACGGTCGTAGTAGGCGCCAATTCCGACGGTGCGAATGAATCTGCCGGAATCGTCATGTCCTGATTTGAACACCCCGTCGAAGGTGATGCCGTTGTTGGCGTTCAGTTTGTGCCGGTACACGACGTGGGTGTTCTGTTGCTCGGTGTGCAGCCGCACATCAATAATTGAATACGCCTGGATGCGATCGTAGCTGCTGATCTTGTGTCCGACTCCGAGTTGCACCGCATCGCTCGGATCCCAGAATAGATCAAAGAAGGACTTGAGATTTGTCCGCGAGACTCCGGCGATCGCAAAGGTCTTTCCTGAACCCAGTTCAGAATAAAGCGAGCCGGACACGGCCTTGGTCGTGGCAACCTCGATTGTTGGCACGAAGTGAAACCATGCTTTCTTGTAGTCGTACTGCGCGCCAACCCGAATCAGTTTAGTGCCATTGGGATCGGCGAAGCCGGCAATCCAGGCAGTCAAGGGACCGAACTGATGTCTTAGGTTGAGATCGTATAGCCGATCGCCGTTGGTAAAATAAACGCTGAAAGTCAATTTCGACTTGAACTCATCAGAGCGTTCGATCGGATCGCGCGTTTCAGTTGTTGATTCTGGACTGGGAGCTGGTTGGGAACTAGCGGACGTTGATTGGGCCACCGAACAAAGCCCACAAAAACATAAAGTAAGGGTAAGGAGAATCGAGCGTATACAAGCGCGTGAGACCATCGTCAAAGTCGATCCGTCCGGTAGGGACAGAATGTTTATTGTTTGCGGACTCGATATCTTTTCGAAGCTCCGTAGGAGCGAAATGCATAGCGCGCTTGATTTGTTAGTTAACTCCATTTCGCTCCTACGGAGCTGCGTGGTCTCATTGATCTAGAATCTATAAACATCATGCTCCGACGGAGCTAAGATCGGCTCCACTCGAACCGCCTAATTCTATTGACCCCACGTCAAGACCAACGCAAGCGCCGCGACAAACATTACCACAGTAGTCGTCCATCCGAGGATGTTGGACCAGCGGCCATTTACTCGGTTTCCCATGATATGCCGATTGTTGGCCACCAGCATGATCGCGACCAGCAATGGCGGCGCCAGAAAACCATTGATAATTGCCGCGAGCAAGAGTGCGCGAATCGGATTTATGCCGACGAAATTAATTAGCACACCCACCAACGTCGAAACGATGATGATCGCGTAGAAAAATTTCGCGCGCCGCAACTTCTGATTGAAACCATATCGGCCGCCAAAGCTTTCGGTGAGGGCGTAGGCGCTGCATCCCGTAAGCACGGGGACAGCCAGAAATCCACTGCCGATCAAACCGACTGCGAGTAAGAGCGATGCGGCGCCGTGCGCGAAGGGTTTTAAGGCCTGAGCCGCATCGGTGGCAGATTGAATGTTGGTATGGCCGGTCTTAAATAGAGTTGCCGCCGTCGCCAGAATAATGAAATACATCACCAGGTTCGACAAGAGCATTCCGATGTGAACGTCCCATCGCGCATATTTGATCTCGGCGTCGGAGGCGCCGCGGCGCTGAGCGCGCGTCACGCGACCGAAGCTAATCTCTTCTTCGACCTCCTGATCGGCTTGCCAGAAAAAAAGATAAGGCGAGATCGTGGTCCCAAAGATCGCCACCACCATCGCCAGGAAATTCGCATCGAAACTTAGTTTGGGAATGAATGTCGCCTTAATCACGTCGCTCCAATCGGGTCTGGCGAATACCGCCGAACCCACGTAAGCAAACAACGCCAGCGTCAGCCATTTGAACGTCCTGGCAATCAGACGATAAGAGCCCCAGATTTGCAGCGCGAGGATTGCCAGCGCCACGGGTAAGACCAATAGGGCAATTGGAATTGGAATCAGCAGATTGATCGCGGCGGCAATCGCTCCGATGTCTGCGCCGGCGTTGATCGTATTCGCAATGACTAATCCAATTACCGTCAGATACAAGAGATTTCTGGCGTAGTGCCGGCGCAACACCGCTGCCAGGCCCATGCCGCTAACCATTCCAATCCTGGCGCAAGTAAGCAAGACGGCGATCATCAACGGCAAAGTAAACAAAGCCGTCCACAGCGTCGCGAAACCCAGCGATGCTCCCGCTACTGCATACGTGCCAATACCCGAAGGATCGTCGTCTGAAGCACCGGTGATAAGTCCCGGCCCGAGAAG
>QHXE01000424.1 GCA_003222835.1 Acidobacteriota bacterium
CGAGGCATCTAACTCCGTCACCATCGCAAAGCCGATCAGCAACATCACGGGAAGGGACAGAGCGAATGAATGCGAAAATGAGAGCAGAACCAGAGTGCCGCCAAAGCCCGCGGCCGCCAGCGCCGCCCAATCGCCGAGCGTGCGCACGTTGCCGAACATCGCGAGGATTAAGGAGCCGAGAATCGCACCGATCCCTGACGCGCCCATCAACAGGCCGAATTCCGTCGGTCCGCCGTGCAGCATTTCTGTGGTGTAAACCGGCATCAGAATTTCATAGCGCAATCCCATGAAACTAATTAGACCGAGCAAGATCATGAGTCCGCCAACCGGTCCGGTATGCCGCACAAAATGGAACGCCTCCGCGATGCCGGCGCGAAAGTGCCGCGTCGTTTTCTTGGGAGAAGATTCTGACTTTATGAAGAGTAGGCCGATAATGACAGCGCCAAAACTAAGGGCGTTAAATAGAAAGGCCCAGCCCTCTCCTACGCTGGCCACCAACAAACCGCCAATGCCCGGCCCAATCGT
>QHXE01000426.1 GCA_003222835.1 Acidobacteriota bacterium
CGCAGGCAGCGCAGTCACTGCTGACGTGGACGCCGGTCGAGCCAACCCGGCACTCCTGCGGAGTGCTTTGTTGCTTTTCACTCTCATGGACCGTCCCCTCCCGGATGCCGTTAGTGAAGCGGGCGCTTAAGCTGATAGGACCGCAAGTCGCAGTAAGAAGCTGCTGGCCGTTCGGGCGCTTACGTCGTTCGAAACCTTGGACCGATGCCCGTCGCAGACCTATCCCCTCTGGGAACTCTAATTCGAACGATTCGCGATAACAAGCCTTGTTGCGAATCTACAACATGGCGTGATCTGCCCGCGGCGTGCTTGGTCGAGCCCTTCGCCGGTGTCGAGCCGCCGAGCGCAGACTCACTTCGCCCGGACCCGCACGCCGGTAGCCGCGGCATCACCTTCCTGGAACCTGACCCGGTAGCGGTCGTGGCGGCCAAAGCCCAACAGGCGAAATCGATGGGTCGGCACGAGGTACTGTTCCGGAACACCGGTACTCCTGCGACGGGCTGCAGGAGAAGATGCGATGGGTCCTGTTCTTAGTAATCGTCCGGTCTAGACATCATGGCCCGCCATAGGGAGGCGGGCATTCAAGGTTGAAGAGAAGAAGCGGTCTGCCTCCCGCAGTACCGTGGGTTGCACACTTGCGTGTGCCGAGCCACATGTAGAACGCATTTGGGCGTGATCTACAAGAAGCACAGGAGGCAGACCATGCAAGAGCTTATCACTGGTTTTGTCGGACTGGATGCGCACGCGGAGTCTACGGCGATCGCGGTGGCCGAAGCCGGTCGCGCTGCGCCGCGATTCGTGGGTAGCGTGGGTGCGAGGGTTGCGGAGCTGACGAAGGCCCTCAGTAAGCTGGGGGCGCCGCAGAGCCTGTGCGTGGTGTACGAGGCGGGTCCGTGCGGTTACGGACTGGCGCGCGAGCTGACAAGTCTCGGCTACCGCTGCGAGGTGGTGGCGCCCTCGAGGATCCCGCGACGGCCGGGCGAGCGGATCAAGACCGACCGGCGCGATGCGCTCAATCTCGCAAGCCTGGCACGCGCAGGCGAACTCGTGCCGGTCACGATCCCGGATGAACGTGACGAGGCGATCCGGGACTTGAGCCGCGCGCGGGTCGATGCGGTGCGTGCGCGCCTCAAGGCACGCCAACAGCTCAAGGCGCTGATGTTGCGTCACGGCCAGCGCTACAGCGGCAAGACCTCCTGGTCGGCCGCCCACGAACGCTACCTCGCCCGGGTGTCCTTCGCTCACCCCGCCCAGGACATTGCCTTCACCGAGTACCGCCAGGCGGTCGGTGAAGGTGAGGCCCGGGTGCAGCGACTGAGGGAGTCCCTGACGCGGGAGGTTGAACACTGGCGGATGCACTCGCTCGTCAGCGCGGTGATGACATTGCGCGGGCTCGACCTCGTCGCCGCCACCACGGTTGTCGCCGAGCTCGGCGACCTCAGGCGCTTCGCCCATCCCCGGGAGCTCATGGGGTACCTGGGGCTGGTGCCCTCCGAGCACACGACCGGTTCCAAGCGAAGGCTCGGCGCGATCACCAAGACCGGCAACGGTCACGTTCGCCGCGTACTGATCGAGGCCGCGTGGAACTACCGCTTCCCCGCCCGCATCAGCCCCGCCCTGCAGATGCGTCAGGAGCGACAACCGCCCGATATCCGCGCGATCGCCTGGCGCGCGCAGCTGCGCCTGAACCACCGCTACCGGCGCCTCAAAGCTCGCGGGCTTCACCACAACAAGATCTGCGTCGCGCTCGCCCGCGAACTCGCCGCCTTCGTCTGGGATATCGGCCGGCACGTTGCACCGAGCCCATGAACGTGACACCCGGCCGCTGGAGGACCGCGCTCATGAGGTAACCGCACTCACACCGGATCGGCAACGCGACGCGCGGACACGGTGAGGGGAACCCTCGAGAGGCCTATGTGGGCATCCGCCGTGATGATCCCCGACACTAGAGCGAGGCAGCCCCGCGACGGACCGATGTAATGCGGTAACCAACCCGCGGAAGAGAGTAGACCTCGGGAGTTTCACCCCAAGCCCCTCGCAGAACCGTACGGGACACTCTAATGTCATACGGCTCCCATTGTCCGTACCGTGACTGTTCCAGAGGCGAGCCAGTGGACGAACAATCTAGGTTGCTTGTCCTTGATGCTCTGTAACCAGCGTTCGGACCGCTCCCACTTTCCCGCTAACTTACGGTACTTGCGTCGAGCCCAGCGCATGAGGGTTTGATCGAAGTGATCACACACCTCACGCATCGCCGATTTGCGAAAGTGGCTGAAGTAATTCAACCAGCCTCGCATGTGGCTGTTGTAACGCTTGGCCAGCTCGTTCAGGCTTACGGAGGTTTGTCTTGGGATTTTCCACTCGCGGATCGTTTGCCTCATCCGCTTCTTTGCCGCTTCGCTGACCGCCGGCGCGAAGACGGTCCATATCTTCCCGTCGCGTCTCTTGGCGCTCCTGGGTCGAAACTCGTACCCCAGGAACGTGAAGCTCACTTTCGGGTACGGCCTCTTCCGATTGCTGTCTTGGCAGTACACAATGCCGGATTTCTCCGGATGCAGTTCCAGCTTGCATGCCTTCAACCGTTTGTCGATGGCTTGCAGTAACTGCTTGGCCTCACTTTCGCTTCGGCAGTGCGCTACCGCATCATCGGCGTAACGGGAAAATGGATTATTCGGGTGTTCCCGCTTCATCCACTCGTCGAAGGCCCAATGCATAAACAAGTTCATCAACACGGGACCGATCACTGAGCCTTGCGGCACCCCTTTGGTGCGCTGGATGGGATCTCCATCCGGCGAGACCGCCGAGGTTGTCAGCCACCGCTCGATGTACAGCAAACACCAAGGGTCCTTTATGTGCTTCGCTATCGCCTTTCTCAACAGCGACCAATCGAGTTCATCGAACGCACGACGTATGTCGAATTCGACGCACCAGTCGTACTCCCAGCATCGCTGGCGGATATTGGCTACCGCATCCACGGCCGATTTATTAAGCTGATACCCGTGCGAGTCAGGGTGAAAGACCCCAAAGAGGTCTCCTCCGATTCTATCGACGACCACCTGTTGCGCGACTCTGTCGGCTACTGTGGGCACTCCTAAGATTCTGACTCCTCCGTTCTTCTTCGGTATCCGCACTTGCCTCACCGGCGGCGGGAAGTAACTTCCCGAACTCATCCGATTCCATAGCTTGTACAGATTCCCTGCCAGGTTCGCTTCGAACACCGCAAGACTCTCCCCATCGATGCCCGCTGCGCCCCGATTCGCCTTCACTCGCCGGTATGCCTCCAACACCTTCCTCTTGGATATGTCATACGGCTTGGGATCTGTCACGGCTTCATCCTCGTTTCCAAGTTGTTCCGCAACTTCTCCCAGACAACGCCACCGCATCGCTCCGCTCCCGTTACAGAAGCCTCATCGCTACTATCAGTGGCTCTTGAACTGACCTTCCACATCGGTATTCTTCCTCGCGGTCTGCACCGCTCGTCATTTCCCTCAAACGCAAAAGGCCAGAGTTCCCACGTTCTGTGACGAAGCCTATGAGCTGAACTCGCGCCGCCTTTCCACCGGCTGCCGCTGGGTCGGTTTGCAGATAGCTCTCCCAGCTCGTCCCACAAGCCTGATACCACCTGCGGTTTCGACAGCGTCTTCATCATTTCGATGGGTCGTAAGCGGTTCACTTCCGTTCGCCTTTTCAACTCGCACCTGCCAATCTATTTGATTGGCCTTTCAGCAGTCGCTCACGACCAGAGTCTTTTGAACCCCAGCCGCACTGCCTGGTTTGAAGCCTGCCTCTGCCAGCCGACTTCGAGGGGCCTCCCCTCATCTTCAATCACAGCTACCGAAAGCCCCCTCCTTATGACCTTCGTTTCGTGTCGCACTATCAGCGTGATCCATCGTCGCTTCAAGCTCCGCGCGTCGCGTTCCCCATCCGGTGCAGACGCCCAACCCCCGACAAAACCCTCGTGCGCTAGATCGCAAGCATCACGCTTGTGCCTCTTGACACCAATGGGCCATATCAGGCCTCGGACTCATCGAGCAGCGGCTCGATGAGGGCGAGGAGCTTATCGAGCGCACCGCGGTTGCTGTCCACGCAAGCGCGTCCGGCCGCGCCAATCCGGGCCCGGGCCGCGGGGTCGGCGAGCAGCGCGCTCACGCGAGCGCGCAGCCCGGCGGCGTCCCGCACCACTTCGGCGGCTCCGCGCGCGATGAGGAGTTGCGCGATCTCTTCGCTGTTGGTGTTGTAGGGGCCGGTGAGAATCGGAAGCCCGAGAGCTGCGGGCTCGAGCAGGTTGTGGCCGCCGACCGGCGCGAGGCTC
>QHXE01000427.1 GCA_003222835.1 Acidobacteriota bacterium
CGGGGGACTTACCGTCGGTCTGGTCCTGTTCCTAGGACTGAGCTCGCGGCCGATCGCCGCAGCGCTCAGCCGGCCCGATCTGACGAAAAGCACGGCCGGACAACACGGCTCAATCGGCGATGGCACGCGAACCGCATACGGACATTCCGAACGCCGCGCACCTTCCGGGCATTTGCCCACGAAAGACCGGATGCCGAGGGCACAAGAATGAAAGCACCTGCGCCGGTGGAGGTGGTCGGAGGGGCGGTTTCGAAATGGCTGGAGACCCTATACGCTGACTAGATCAAACTCATTCGACAACATCTCCGAGAGGAAGCCGGTCGCTTTCAGCGCGGCGACTATGCAGACCCGGCGAAACTTCACGGAGCCGATATGCCTGGGCTAAAGGAACTTCAGCTGGGCGCGCAGCGGGTCAAAGTTTCGTACTTCAACTTACCAGAGGGCGCAGAAAATCCGATTTGAAACCACGGATCCGCATCTGCTCACCGTAATACATCGCTGGTTTTGTCTCCTTTTCCCGGCTGGATTGAATCCGATGCTAGCCTGGAGGACCGATCCACACGTCAGTGGACAACGCGTCGCCGCATTGGCGCAGACTTGGCACAACTCCGCGAGCGCATTCAGTGCAGAACTCACGCATCTTGAGCCTACTATTATAAGAACTTCGGGGAGCCTACTGCGCCTGCGACAACTCTACTAGACGTTCCGCTCAACGCAGTCAATTGGTTGGTCCCGCTATCCGAATCGCATCTGCGATCCCTCCTGAAATCATGGACACCTGCATCTCAAAGAACTCCAAACAGAAATCGCGCTGTTCCCCAAGGATGATCTTCAACAGTGCGGTGCCTGTGAAGGTCAGACACGCACCACGATCTTCCCGAGTGCCCGGTCGCTTTCCATAAAGGCGTGGCCGCGAGGCACCTGGTCGAAGTCGAACGTTTCAGTAAGCAACGACGGGACGCGCCCCTTCGCGATCCCATCGGCGAGCGATCTCAAGGGAGCGTCGCTGAGCGGCAAGGCCGCCGTTCCGAGCACATAGCCCTGAAAGAAGCTCAGTCGCGTCGCACCCGGCAGTTCCTGCATCAGGTCAAGGTTCTCGAGAACCGGTGGTCCGCCGAGCAGACCGATCACAGTGACCGCTCCAAAGGGCTTCAGCGCCTTGAGCGTGTCCCGCACCGTCGCAGCACCGACGACTTCCAGCGCAGCGTCGACGCCCTCCGGAACTGCTCGACGAACATCGTCGGCAATTTGCCCGTCATCGACCAAGGTGATGTCGGCTCCGACCTCACGCAACCTTGCGGTGTTCTGTTCAGAGCGCGTCGTCGCGACGACCCTGACCGCGAGTGTCTTGGCGTAGACGACACTGGCCAGACCGACGGCTGCCGTGGCCCCGCGTACGAGGAGCGTCTGACCTTTCCTGATGGTGAGGCTCTTGGAGAGCGCGCCCCACGCCGTCAGAAAGGACTCGGGCAGTGCGGCCAGCTCTTCCCACGACAAGGTGGTCCCTTCGAGATCGACCACGTTGCTACGCAGCACCGCCACTTCCTCTGCGTAGCTGCCGTTTCGAGTGAACTGCATCCCACCCATGGCCGTGGCAACCCGCTGTCCCGTGCGAAATGAACCGGAGGGGTCAGAGATGATCTCCCCGACCGCTTCGATGCCGGGCACGCGCGGCCCGGTGATGGCGCCCATCTTTCCGCTCCGGAAATAGACCTCGGCGCGATTGAGGCCGAACGCGCGGACACGGATCCGCACCTCGTCAGCCTTGGGTTCGGGTGACGGAAGATCGAGAAGCTTCAGGACTTCCGGGCCGCCGGCTCTTTCGATGACATAAGCTCTCATGTGGCTCCTTTCCATTTCAGAGGTGGGTTTGCCCTTCCAAACAGAACGTACGCCGCTCACATTTGATAGGGTAGAGGCAGAATTGGCATCCAGCCTGCCGCATTTGGAAGGATCGTCCGATGGACCTCAACGCCGCAGAGATGTTCGTCGCCGTAGTGCGCTCAGGCAGCCTCTCGGCGGCAGCGGTGAAATTGCGCGTTCCCCTCGCTACCCTCAGTCGCCGCGTTCGCCAGTTCGAGCGCGAGTTGAACGTCCAACTGCTGGAGCGCTCCGCGCGGGGGACGAAGCTAACGGACGCCGGCACGCTGCTCTACGAACACGCGAGCCGCGGCGTCGAGGCCCTGCGCGAGGGCGAGCTAAGCGTGAAGAGCGCCCAGGCTCGTCTAAAGGGGCGCTTGCGAATCTCTCTGCCCCCGGGCTTCGAGCCGTGGTGGGAGCTACTCGCCGCCTTTCAGGGCGCGTACCCGGACATCCAGGTGGCGGTCTATACGAGCGAGCGAGCAGTGGATCTGAGCGTCGAGGGCATTGACGTCGCGCTGCGAGTTGGCCCCGTCGTCCACGAGAGCATGATCGGCAGACGCCTGCTCTGCTACCGCCACGTCCTGGTCGCGAGCCCAACGTTGCTCAAACGGCTCGGGAGTCCCGCGACACCGGATGCCCTCTTCCGGTATCCATGCGCCGTGTGGTGTCGAGACGCCAACAGCGTCGGGTCATGGCGCTTGGGCGAGCGCACCCTCGAACCGCCTGCGGTGCTGGCGGTGAACGACTACTTGCATCTGCGGAATCGGGCGCTGGCTGGAGAGGTCGTCACCGAGCTACCCCCGTTTCTCGCGGCTGCCGCGCTCCGCGATGGACACCTTCGAGCTGTGATGCCAGACCACCCGCTGCCCGAGCAGCAGGTCAGCTTGCTGTATCCGGTGCATCGCCATCCCTCGAGCATCGTCCGCACCTACCTGGAGTTTTGCCAGAAGAGCGTCGGGCAGTTCCTCGAGCCTTCCAATAAGTAAGATCGCAGTCACCGGCAGAAAATGGTAAGGGTTAGTCCGCTGACTGCATGACGCCCGGGGCGCTATCCCATTATTAATAGTCCACGAAGGACACGTAATCGGTCTAAAGCGATCGGTGAGCCTCGCGGAAGGGGTCAAGGTGGACTTCGGGCTTATCGGACGATATCAGGCGACGACGTTCGCGGGGCTGTGCGCGAATCATGACAGCGTGATTTTCAGCTCGATCGAACGGGGAGACGTATCGATCACAGATGCGCGAGCACTGTTTCTACTGGCGTATCGAGCAGTTTACCGTGAACTACATGCGACTATGGATGCGGCCGTAAAGCAGCAGGGCGCATATCTCACGAGAGCTACCGCGGGTCTTGAACCTCGGGATGAGTCATCTCCCACAGGAAGGGCTGCAGTGGGTCGCATGATCGTGTCCTACGAGCCACGGCAATCGCTCATCAGTGTCTGAATCAGGCTCGGGGTGAGTCGAAGCCCGAGTCAAACCCGGGGGGTCAAACGACGCGTACGATCTGCTGGTGCTGCGGGCTTACAGTGGCCGCAATCCGCTCAGCCAGCTCGCGTGCCGCCTCGTCCAACTGTGTCTCCGTCAGCGCGGGAGCCATTCCCTCGATGATGAAGTAGGCATTGCGGGTCGACTCGGTGAGCCGCGTACGGAGCCCTTGTCGCCAGTTCCAGCGGCGACACGTCCAGCCGACGTCGTCGGCCCAAATCACCTCGCCGGGCTTGGGCGCGTCGGCTGCGGTTGCGGCGTCCACGTCGGCGTCTTTGCTCGTCGCCAACCGCAGCACGCAGGGACCGACGAGCCGGTCGAGATCCTCGCCGCCGATCGGCAGCAGGTGAGCGAGGCTCACCGCGTTGTAGGCGTCGACCAGGCAGTTGATGCCGGGAACCGCATCCGCTCCCTCTTTGACGGCGCGCTGGATGAGGGCTTCCGCGGAGCACGGATAAGCGCTCGGCTTGGCACCGAAGGCGCTATAGGCATCGCGCCACAGTTTGACATGGGGGTGTTCTCCGGGGCGCATGCCACCGAGCGCCGCGAGACCTCTTGAGGCGCCCTCGCGCAGCCACTCCCCGGAAGTGGCATCGCTCGGCCGATTCCGAATGCCGAAGGCATAGAGCACGCGCAGGCGAAAGCTCGGAAAGCGCTCGAGGACTTCGTCGCTGACGCGGATGCGCGCAGCAGGATCTTGGGTCAACGACGCAGCGCCCCCGTCGGCCACTACGAATGAATCCGTAGAAACGCGGCGGTGGCCTCCCGTGCGCGGGCGGCGATCTCGCGCGGACCAGGTCGCTCGGTGACGCCGAGAATCAGGCCAACGAGCAGATCGCGCCACAGAAGTCCCGCAAACTGGTCGGCGAGCTCTGCAGGGCGGCCCTCGAGGAGTCCGGATTGCAGTGCCTGGGACATGATCTTTCGCAGGGCGGCCCGAGTCGTCTCGCGACCAATGGAGTCGAGCGCGCGCGCGACCTCGGGTGCCTGAGCCACTTCGGCGAT
>QHXE01000428.1 GCA_003222835.1 Acidobacteriota bacterium
CGTAAATCTCAGAAGCACAAATGAAATCGCCGAGATCGATCCGTCAACAGACACGTTGTTAGGGAAATATCTCGTGGATGGCTGCCAATTCAATCATGGCATGGCCGTTGATTCGGAACATCATCGTGCATTCATCCTCTGCAGTGGGAATCGAACGTTTACGGTCTTTGCGCTAGAGACGCACAAATCGATCGCTCACCTTCCCATGCCGGCGGGTGCCGACGTTGTAAAATTCGATCCCAGTCTCTCCAGAATCTACGTCGCTTGCTCCAGCGGATTCATCTCGGTCTTTCAAGCGCAGGACGCGGAACACTATCGAAAGCTTGAAGACTTCCCGGTGCAGAAGATGGTGCACAGTCTTGCAGTCGATTCAACAACACATCGTGTCTATGCGCCCGAGCAACAGGAAAATGGCCAGCCCGTTGCACGCATGATCGTATACGAAGCTACTACGTCAGATCGGAGCAAGCGATGAGGAGAAAAATAATCGTTGGAATTTTACCATTTCTGTTCGCGGCACTCGTAAATGCACAAACAAACAAACCGCTGAAACTGGAGAAGACGATCCAACTGCCCGACGTGCAAGGGCGAATCGACCACATGTCGATTGACGTTAAGGGTCAGAGGCTGTTTGTTTCCGCCCTTGGCAACAATACGGTTGAGGTCATCGATCTCAAGGCAGGTAAACGCGCGAATACAATCTCTGGGCTTAAAGAGCCGCAAGGTGTCCTTTATGTCCCGGGCAGTGACCGGCTGTATGTCGCAAGCTCGAAAGACGGGACGGTGAAGATATTTGACGCGACTCAGCTGAAGCTTCTCAAAACTGTCGAATATAATAACGACGCCGACAACCTTCGATACGATTCCTCGCGCGAACGAATCTATGTCGGATTTGGAGACGGTGCTTTGGGAGAGCTAGACAGCGACGGGAAAAAGATCGGCGAAATTAAGCTCGATTCACACCCAGAGTCCTTCCAGCTCGAAAAGAATAGCGCTCGAATTTATGTGAACTTGCCGAAATCGAGAAAAATTGCAGTGTTGGATCGAGAAAAAGGCACCGTCCTAACGACTTGGGGCACCGGAATGTCATTCAATAACTATCCGATGGCGCTAGACGAACAGAATCACCGCCTGTTCGTGGTCACACGCCTCCCGGCGCGACTGCTGGTAATGGATACGAGTAGCGGAAAAACCGTTCAAACCCTCTCGGCCGTAGGCGATTGCGACGACGTTTTCTACGATCAATCACGCAAACGCATTTATGCTTCAGGAGGGGAAGGCGCGATTTCCGTTTTTGAGCAACAAGACGCCGACCACTACAAAGAGGTGGGTCGAATCGCCACCGTGAAAGGGGCACGCACCAGCTTCTTCTCGCTCGACCTTAGCAGGTTATATCTCGCCGTCAGGGGGCAAGGCTCCTCGACAGCGATGATTCAGGTTTTCGAAGCGAGCCGATAGTTGAAGCCGGCGCCCAGCCCAATACGATTGGCGTATGACACTTCGCGCTTGTTGCTGCTCGGCTTATTGTCGGCAGGAACTCTTTCGGGTCAATCTCAGACACCCGTGAACTCGCCGCCACTTCGCATCGCGAATGCGGTGCGAGTGGATCATTCGCCAAGAATGGATGGCACGATTGATGATCCGCTGTGGAGACTTGCTGAGCCAATCACCAACTTCGCGCAGCGAGAACCCTACGAAGGACAGCAACCCACGGAACGCACCGAAGTGCGCGTCCTCTATACGAAAGGCGAGATCTACTTCGGAATCTCCTGCCGCGATTCCGAACCGGGGAAAGTTGTCGCCACGCAATTACGCCGAGATGTGAGCCAGGAACTCGATGATTATTTTGAAATTGTGATTGATTCTTCCCGCAATCGGCGAAACGCCTACGTGTTTCAGTTCAATCCGCTCGGCACGCAGCGCGACGCATTAATTACTGACGAACAGTCTCCGCAAGATGACGGCAGCGACGGTGACTCCGGATGGGACGGCGTGTGGATTTCCGAGGGGCGCGTCACTTCGCAGGGCTGGACCGCCACCGTCGCCATTCCTTTTTCAACACTGAACTTCATGCAGACAAACGAAGTGGTGTGGGGCATCAACTTCAAGCGCTTCATTCGTCGAAAGAACGAACAAGACCTGTGGTCAGCGTGGCGCAGGTCTTTTGGCATGAACAAGATCAGCCAGGCCGGCGAGTTGCACGGAATCTCTGAAATTGGCAGTGGCCGTTTGTTCATCGTGAAGCCCTACGGCCTAACCGGATTTAATCATTTACCGCCAGCCGGGACCTCAGCAGGCCTGACGCCTGGTACAGAAGCCCTTTATACGGGAGGCTTGGACGTGAAAGTCGGCCTCCGTTCGAACTTGGTTGCCAATTTGACTGCAAATACCGATTTTGCAGACGCGGACGTAGACACGCAGCAGTTCAACTTGACGCCCTACAAGCTCTTCTTTCCAGAAAAGCGCCAGTTCTTCCTCGAGAATGCGGGAATCTTCAACTTCGCTATGGGAGGGTCCGGCGACTTGCTGTTTTTCAGCCGCCAGATCGGCATCGATCCCGTTACGGGACAGCAAGTACCCATGAATGGCGGTGGAAAGGTCACCGGTTCGCTTGCCGGTTTCGATCTAGGCGTTATGGAAGCAAGTACCCGGTCGAGTGGGCCTAACCCCTATGCCAATTACGCCGTTTTCCGGCTGAAACGCTCACTTCCGGGAGGGTCTTACGTTGGCTTCATGGGGATCGACAAACGTGCCGGAAACACGGCCCCTCCTTTCAACCAGAGCGGAGGAGTGGACACGCGGATTGTGCTGATGAAAGACCTTGTGTTGACGGGTTACGCGGCTCAGACTCGCTCACCCCTTGTCTCCGGCGGGCAGACCAATCTAGGCGCTGGCCTACACTACAAGAATAGTTGGCTCGAATTTCTCGCCGAACGGCGCAAGATCGGTCCGAATTTCAATCCCGAGGTCGGTTTTCTTGAACGCACCGATTGTGTCTGTGACTACGCTGATCTCACTCTGAAGCCGCGGCCGAAGATTCGTGGCGTCCGGGAGCTCAACTTCGAGGGCTTCGTTTTTCATGCCCCTGATACTCATGGCGTCCTGCAGACCCAGGAATGGCAAGGTACGTTCCGCGCCGAATTCCACAATGGTGCCTATACCGATGACGACATCGTGGATGTGTTCACTCAGCGAATCCTCACGCCGTTCAACATTTACAAAAACATCGTTATTCCCAATGGCCTCTATCATTGGACGAGGCACCAACTGACGTATGGCACGGCTCAAGATCGCCGCTGGGTCCTTCGCTTCTTCGAGCGGTTTGGAACTTACTACAACGGCCATTTGAACGAGGCCCGCGTTCGGGCCTCATATCGTCCCAGCGAGAGACTATCGTTCGATTTTTCTCAACAGTGGGATCGGTTCCGCTTGCCAGTGACTGGAGGGGATTTCTCAGTCGCGGTTGGCAGCTTCCAGACGAATTATGCTTTCTCGCGCTTCCTCACGTTATCGACGATTCTGCAACTGAACACGTCGAACACCCAAGCTGCAAGTGCCAACATTCGTCTTCGTTGGAACTACCGCCCGGACAGCGATTTGTTTGTTATCTACACTGTTGGGCAGCAATTCGCCAGCCTTGTAGCTGCGAACCCTGCCCAATTCACGCAGAATCGTTTTGCGATCAAATGGACGTATTCGTTCGCCCCGTGAAACGCCTCACTTAATCCAGATATCGCGAAACGCCATCGGCGAGCTGGGATAAGACTGAATGCCGATGAACCCAGCAGGCTGACCGCCTAAGGTTGCTATGCCACGCGCGGTATCCGGGTTGTCGAAGATTGTGGTGACTTGTGTCGCGCCGGACTGCGTGTTCGTCAAGGTCACTTCATAACGGTTCCCCGTAACAACGATGTCATATTGAAACCACACGCCGGGAACCAAGGGCGGCCCTGGCGTGTACTGTTGCAGGCGATCGTCATATCGGCCGAAATGGTGGATAAAATCTCCGGCCGGGATCTTGTAGATCGCTCCGGTTCGGTTCTTCCAAAGACCGTCCGGTTCCGGTCTCCGGCTATAGAAGTCCTTGTTCACACCTCCGACTTTCTCCGCATCCGCTCGTGATGCGAGTTCCGCGGGAAGGCGCAAACGCGGATCGCGGAACCGTACGAACACGCCGCTATTATTGTTGTTCAGATCGAAACATTTGAACTGCAGCCGCAGGTGGAAATCGGCAAACGCCTTGGTGGCGAAGTACAACAAAGCGAAATCCGCCGATCCGTACGTCGCGATCTCTCCATCGATAAGAGCAAAGCCTTGCCCATTTTTCGCGTCCGCGCTTTTCCAGGAGTTGAACGTATTGGCCGTTCCATCGAAGAGCGCCGTGAAGCCTGGGTCAATCACGCGAACCGCAGGTCTCGGCAACACGTTCGCCGTAAGCATGTCCGAAGTGTGGTGGGCTAGGGCGATGCCGGTCAGCATG
>QHXE01001131.1 GCA_003222835.1 Acidobacteriota bacterium
CAAAACAAGGAAGCGATTCGGAAGCGAATTGTGACGGCTGCGCTGTCTCTCTTTCAGACCCGGGGCTTTGACGCGACCACAACCAAAGCCATTGCGCGAAAGGCCGGGATCGCCGAAGGCACCGTCTTCAACTATTTCAGGACGAAGGAAGACATCGCCCTGCATTTCTTCGAGCAGGAGGTGGACCAGGCTATTGCTTCCGTCCGCGATAATCCCCGCCTGCGCAAGGCGCCCCTCGAAGAAAAGCTCTTCGCCCTGGTGCACAGCCAACTAGAGTTTCTCGCTCCGTACGAAAAGTTCATCGGCGCCGCCTTTATTCACGCGTTGAAGCCGGCTTCGCCGCTCGGCATTTTCAGCCACCGGGCGCAGGAGCTTCGTCACCGTTATGTCGGCTTCGTTCAGGAATTGCTCGACGAGTCTTTGCCGAAAAATCAATACAGTTCGCTTTCGTTCCTGGCCCCCGAAGTCTTCTGGATTTATTACCTCGGCGCGCTGCTCTACTGGCTGCACGATTCGTCGCCCGGCACTCAAGCAGGGAAAGCGATAGATGGCATCTCAGAAGAACACGACGACAGGGCGCGCGGTCAGCATGGCTTCGATGGGAGCGGGCATTGCGGGCAGTTATGTCGGCTACTTGTTGCAGCGAGCATTTCTGGGTGAGGCAAAGGGCAAGATCAAACTGAAGTCCACGCACGTGCGTGCGGCTCGGAGAATGGCCGACGAGATGCAGGCGTTGCGCGGACCGGCCATGAAGCTCGGCCAGATGTTGAGTTTGCAGACAGGAGTTCTCCCGGATGAAATCCTCACCGAGTTGGCAACGCTGCAGATGGAGGCGCCGGGCATGCATCCTTCGCTGGTCCGTGTACAGCTTAAGGGAAGCCTGGGGCGCGAGCCCGAAGAGATCTTCAAACAGTTCACCGCGGAGCCTTTCGCCGCCGCATCACTCGGTCAAGTACATCACGCCGTCACTCGCGAGGGTGAACGCGTGGCCGTGAAGATTCAGTATCCGGGCATCCGCCGGGCGATCGAAAACGACTTTAGATTGTTTCGCACCTTCTCTAAGCCGGCACAGGCTTCCGGCCACATACCAAAATCGGCGATTGACGAGATTGAAGAGCAAATCATCGCTGAAACGGACTACCTGCGGGAAGCTGACAATATCGAGTTTCTTGCCGACCGCCTGGCGCCGCTTTCTTTCGTCAAGGTTCCGCGCGTTTTGCGCGAGTACTCTTCCGACAAAGTGTTGACGATGTCGCTCATGACTGGTCGTCACCTCGAAGACTTTCTCGCGCAGCGTCCTTCGCAGAAACTTCGGAATCAACTGGGCGCGAATCTGGCAACTATCTCTTCAATGATGACGCGGGTATCTCACTCGTGGACTTCGGCTGCGTGAAGTATCTCAGCCGCGAATCTGTCGCTTACCTGCGGAGCGCCTTTCTTTATCCCGGCGCGATCGACTCTGCGGATTTTCGCCGGATACTCGAAACTTATTACGACCAGGTCGGCGAGAAATTACTGCCGACCGCCCGTCGTGCCCTGGTTAGGTTCGCGGAAAACTTCTATCGCAAGGTTTATCCGCCCGAGCCGGAGAAGCATCAGCTCTTCGATTTCGGCGACGCCACATTCCTGCGAGATTTTCTGCGAGAATCGAAGAACCTGTTCCGAACCAAAGGCGTGATAACTGAGTTTATTTTTATGGGACGGGCTGAGATGGGTTTGTATCAAACGCTCCATCGCTTGAAGGCCCGCGTGCCAACGAGCCAGATTGTAAAGAATTATCTGAGTGTATGACGTGGCATCTAAATGGATAGCTACGAGTGTAGTTAGCAACAAAATGTTTCGCATTAGTAAGTCTTCTCCTTA
>QHXE01000150.1 GCA_003222835.1 Acidobacteriota bacterium
CCAGACGATGACCACGGTGCATACAGTTTCGATGGTTGCGAAGAACAGGTACTCGGCAAAAGCAGGTGGCCGGCCCCACCCGAGCAGAGGCGCAACGAAGGTCAGGAAACCGTTGATCAGGGTCAGAAGGGTCCCGGCGATGATATTTGCCAGCCGGTTCGCTCTAAACGAAAGCAGCCGAGACGCCACAATCATGGCGATGGGTATTTCCATCAAGACCGCTGAACCCATCAGAGCCCATTGTGGGAGAGGCTCGAATGAATTTCCCGTACCGGCAATTGCGAACAGAGCTACAACGTCCGCATAGAGGTAGTTGAGTAACGCGAAGATCCACAACAAAGACAACCGTTCCTTTGTGTCGTGCATGTCAACCTCCTACGAAGAGCAGTGCCGAACTACCAGGACGAAAAACAGAAACCCTCGAAAGCCATCTCCGGCTGTCCCGCCAGCGCGGGCTCATCCAGCACCCGGCGTCACTGCTGCCGTAAGCGGCGTTCCACAGTAGGGGCAATACACGTCCGTGGCGGTCACCATGTGCTGGCACTTGGGACAGCTGGGGCTCAGCTTATGGCTGCAGTGCGGGCAGAAGTTGAAGCCACTCTGGACGAAGCTCCCGCATTGTGGGCAGGCGCTGCGGATCGGCTGCCGCAGAATAAAGTAGAGAATGATGCCCAAAGCATTCGGTACCAGAATGGCCACGAACGTCCAGAGCACGGGGCTCATGCCCCGGCGGCGGGCGTCGCGGGTGATGTAGCCAATAAGCAGCAGGTAACAAGCGGCGACGGCCCCTGCCAGCAATCCCAGCAAGGCGCGCACGACGGGGGGCGGAGCGTCGTGCTGTCGCGCCAGCACCACGTTGCACACCACCTGCATGACGGCGAAGCCGATGACCGCCAGGATCCACGCCCACACCGGGATGATGCTGACTTCGCCGCTCAATCCGACCTTGGTCTCGTTCTTCAGTTCCATAGCTTGTTCCCTTAACTCGATTCTCGGGAGTACCCGCCGTTCGCCAGGTGCGTGCCGCGGAAAAGCAGCAGAACACTGACCAGCAATGCCGGGACCATCGAGTAGAAGGCGAATCCAGCCTGCCACACCGGCCGAGAGAGGCCGGCGTGGGTCCCGATCCAATCGAACGCCCGCCAGATCAGGGGAGTGGTGATGGCCGCAGACAGACCCACCAACGGGCAGGCCAGCGCTACCAGCGTCAGCCACTGTTGTCTCTGGCGCAGTGCAAACGCCCGAGCACGGACGCGAGCTTGGGTGTTGAGGACCAGCCTGGGATCGGCCGCCACTGGAATACCACGCAGCGCGCGCACGATCTCCGCTGTCGCCGCGGCATAGTCGCGGCACGACCCGCAGTCCTGCAGGTGCGCGTGTAGCAGCGCCTGCTGGGCTTCCGAGAGATCATCGGCGGAGGTCGCGATCAGTCTCCGAATCTCCTGATGTGAGCTCTGGGTCATGGCCGCGCTCCTTTCAGGCTACCCATCAGCATATTCAAGGCACGGTACAGGCGCGACTTCACCGTGCCCAACGGGAGTTTGGTAAGGGTCGCGATCTCCTCCAGCCCAAGCCCCTCCTGGAAGCGAAGGACCACGGTCTCGCGGTACTCGATGGGCAGGCCGCTCATTGCCGCCGTGACGCGTTCGGCCACCTCGTGCTGCGCCACCGTATCCAGGGCAGATGGCCCAGCGCTGGCAGGCTCGTAGGGCAGGGCCGAGTCTTCCGCCTCCATGAGTGCGTCCAAGCTGACTGCTGGCCGCTTCCGGCGCAGGTGATCGATGGTGAGGTTCCTGGCGATCGTGTACAGCCAAGTGCTGAACTCGTGCCGGCCGTCATATTGATGACCGCGTTCCAGCACCCGCATCCATGTTTCCTGGAACAGGTCTTCGGCGATGGCACGATCTGCCGTCAGGCTCACAAGGTAACGCAGCAGCCGATGCTGGTACTGCTCGATGAGACGGTCCAGCAAGTCCGGGTCTCGCCGGCGAAGGCCACGAGCGATAGCGCTGGTCTCGGACTCCATCCCGTTCACGAAGTAGCAGGCGGTCGCGTTCATGCTAACGGGTATACGGGTGAGCACCTAAAAAAGATGCATGGCGCGGTAGCCGGCCCTTCTGAAACTTTTCATGCCCGTGCCTCGTAGAAGCGTAAGGGCAGGAGGAATTGCGATGAAAACCTCTTTGACCGTGCTTGTGCTTGTCCTGCTGCTGCTGAGCATTCTGGCTGGGTGCGCGCCGGGTCCTAACCCATCCAGGAAAATGGCGAGTGAACACGGCGAATTCGCGGGCTTCTGGCTCGGTCTCTGGCAGGGCTTTATTGCGCCGTTTGTGTTCGTGGCCTCGTTATTTAAGGGCGACCTCAATGTCTATGAGGTCCACAACAATGGATCCTGGTACAACTTCGGCTATCTATTCGGCCTGGCCTGTTTCTTCGGAGGGGGCGGCAACCGGACATCACGGCGGTGCGGTAAGAGCAACATTGGCGCGGGCGCAAAAATAGACGACTAAATCCCTTAACCCGAAAGTATCAAGAGACGGGCTTATCGCCATCATCTTCAGAATTGCCGGCAATCCTTCCCTTACTGGGGATTATGGAAGGGTTGCTCGTGATCCGCTAAGAAACCAAGCGTAAAATGCCCAGGGGACCGGAAGGTGGCGGCCATTTTGGAGTTGAGATGAATCTTCACTTCACAAGCTACCTTGTGATTGATAATTCTGGACTCTATTGGCCGCAGTCAAGGCAGCCGGCATTGCTGCTTTGATTTCGGCGAGAGGAGATGCCATGGAAGGCGAACGTAACGTCAAGGTTCTGTTCGTCGCCGGGTTATGAGTTCACGAATCTTTCCAGCCCATTCCAGCAGTTCATCCGACGGCATGTAATTGAGGATTCTTTTTGGATCAAGCTTAGCCCGTATCGCCGCAGTTATTCCCAGCTCCATGAATGCGAGTTGTGAAGGGCCGTGCGAGTCCGTTCCCATCGAAATGCGGCATCCTTCCTTCCTCGCGATCGCGAGCAGCTCGATGCTGAGATCCTGCCGGTCCGGATAGCAGTCGATTTCAACGGCTTTGTCGAGTTGCGCCGCCAGAGCGAAGACCCGTGCCCAATCAGCGCTCAAGCCAAGGCGAAAGTTGTAAATGCGCCCTCGTGGATGGCCAAGTATGTGAATTGAAGGGTTGCGTAGAGCGGCAAGATATCGTTCTGTCTGGTCCTCCTTTCTCCTCAGAGCAGAATGAAAACACCCGAGCACAAGGTCCAGCCTGTCTAGCGCAGATTGTTCCATATCCCCGGCGCCACTCGGCGACAGGTTCAATTCGATAGAACGGAGAACGCGAAACCTGGCAGCATTTCCTCGCATGACTTCGTTGACCGCTGCGATTTCCTCCCCTTGCTTCGAGAGCTGATTTTCGTCGATGCCACCAGCAATCTTTAGCCCTTTGGAATGGTCAGTAATCGCGATATAGGCGTATCCGCGCGACATCGCTGCCTCTGCCATGTCCCGAACCGAGCCGGACCCGTCACTCCAGAGAGTGTGCATCTGCAGGTCCCCGCGAATCTCACTGAAGCGCTCGGGATACTTCGTTCGCAATGTCCTGGCTTCGGAAAGTGTTAGGAAGTTGTTGCGGATCTCGGGAGTCGCCTCCTCAAGCTCCGGCGGATCTCTCAGCCAATCAATGATTTGCTTATTATATCCTCTGCCTCTTCGGGCCACAGAAAGGCGCGGCGTGCGGCGCGTCGAAGCGCTCGCTGCAAAGGCTGTTTCGCATGTTCAGCCGCCCGTGCCAGGAGTTCGGCAATGTCGCAATTTCTCACGTCCCTCTAAAGATGCCAAACCGCGTTCCAAAAGGTGATGATTCCGAAATCTTTATGTTTGCGTGTGCCACTAGTGGACTATCGCAGAGAGAGCGTTAACAGAAAGCGATGTAGGGACGGACGCATTCGTCCGTCCCGCCGAGCGCATCGAGGCGTACCGTCGCCATGGTTCGCCGCTAACGCTTTCACTGCGACAGTCCACTAGATGATTTCTGGCTGGCTGTCAAACCTTCTTGGCAAACGTAGCAACTAAGGTCTGGCGCATTGTAAGCAGGCGAGGTGTGCCTCAAACTTCCACGAACTGGAGAGCTCTAATGACTGACGATCCAAACAAGAAACAAAATGACCCCACCCAGAGTGGCGAACGAAGCGGCCAGCAGCAGAGACAACAATCTGGCCAACAGCAAGGGAACACAGACGATATCTCCCAAAAACGCCCTTCTCAAGGTGGAACGGACGCGGAGCAGGATCGGGAAAAACAGGACCAGGGCGGACAGCGGCGAGCATCGTAAACCTCCTAACCACGGCCCCGGCACTCCGGTGTCGGGGCTGTTGAATTGCATTTCATTTTTAGATTAGTTGTGGAGGGAAACACGGCAAACGAAGGCTTGAGAGATCTTTATATCGACGAGCTTAAGGATCTGTATAACGCGGAGAATCAACTGGTGAAGGCACTGCCAAATGGCGAAAGCGGCTTCATCCGACGAACTCAAACAGGGCTTCGAGGAGCATCTTGAACAGACGCGCGGCCACGTGCAGCGACTGGAGAAGATTTTCCAATCTCTCGAGGAGAGCCCCAAGGGCAAGAAATGTGCCGGTATGGAAGGCCTCGTCAAGGAGGGCATCGAAGTCATGGAGGAAGATTTCGAAGGGGCTCTGATGGATGCCGCGTTGATTGGTGCCACCCAGCGCGTAGAGCACTACGAAATCGCCGCATATGGAACCGCTTCTGAATTCGCCAAAATTCTGGGGGAGTCAGAGCACGTGACGCTGCTGGAAGAAACCTTGCAGGAAGAAAAAGAAACCGACGAAAGAGCTGACCGAGTTGGCTCAAGAGATTAACCCGCAGGCCAACGAAGGAGCCCAAAATCGGAAGAGCCAAAAGTGAGGTCGAAGCGTTCTCGACGCGCGGCTTAGTCCAACATCGAAAAGGAGAAGTCTATGTCAAGCCCGGCTAGCATCAAGAAACACCCCGTGCATCCGATGCTGGTAGGATTTCCGATCGGTCTATGGGTGTTTGCGCTGGTATGCGACGTGGTGCACGCAGTAAGTGGTAGTGCAATTTGGCAAACGGTTGCGACTTTCTGCGTTGCGGGCGGAATCGTCGGCGCACTGCTGGCGGCAGTGCCGGGCTTGATCGACTACTTCTCGATCGATGAAGCGGAGATGAGGCGGATCGCGAACCTCCACTTGGCGGTCAACTTGGGCGCCGT
>QHXE01000151.1 GCA_003222835.1 Acidobacteriota bacterium
CATTGAATATGACTTCGTCGACCCGAGGGAACTTTCTCCCTTCTTGGAAACAATTCGCTTTAAGGGGCTGTTTCTGGCCGGGCAAATCAATGGGACGACTGGTTACGAAGAGGCCGCGTGTCAAGGGTTATTAGCCGGCATCAATGCTGGCCTGACGGCTTTAGGCAAACCGCTGTTTCGGTTGGATCGGAGAGAGTCATACATAGGTGTATTGGTAGATGACCTTATCCGGCACGGTGTCGATGAGCCCTATCGCATGTTTACCTCGCGCTCCGAGTACCGTTTGGCCTTGAGATATGATAATGCCGACGAACGTCTGGCACCCCACGGTCGTCGACTTGGGCTAACGGGCGATGAAGAATGGGAGCGGTTTAATAAACGGAGAGCCAGATTAGCTTCTGCTCGCCGAGTTCTTAAGGAGCACAAGCTTCATCGATCAGACACGCAACTTCGGGCTTTAGGACAGATCGCCGGGCAAGACCTCGGAGACTCAATTACTCTCGCCGAACTTGCGCTCCGTCCCCGCATGAATGCTGAACTGCTTTTCGATCTTGTTCCGGCAGGCGAGAGAGGTGAGATCGGGATCTCAGATTTTGAGTCTGCGCTCGCGGATCATTTGTATTCCGGATATCTAGGTTCTCAGGAAAATATGCTTCGCCGACTTAACCAACACGACAACCTCAACATTCCGTCCGGTTTTTCATTTCGAGATGTTAATAGCCTTTCCCACGAGATGATCGAGCGTCTCGAGCGGGCTCGTCCCGTTAGCTTTGGTCAGGCCCGACAAATTCCAGGAATAACTCCAACTGCTTTGGCCAATCTCCTCGTGCGGTTGACCATCACTCAATCTCAAGTTCACGCCTGATTAGGTGTTTCACGTGAAACACTCTGCCGAATATAAGGCGAATGACTTCGTACGTACGTAGTCTCGCCCTCTCTGTTTGTGCTAATGTGTTCGTGCTTAGAGCACGGTCGGATTTGAATGGCAAGAACCATCGCCATCGCAAACCAAAAAGGCGGTGTTGGTAAAACCACCACGGCTATTAATCTTGCCGCCTCACTTGCGCGGTTTACTCAGCGGGTTCTATTAGTAGATGTTGACCCTCAAGCGAACGCGACATCTGGTTTGGGGATCCAGAGAGCTGCTTTCCCCTGTTCGACCTATCATCTTCTCGTACTAAACGAACCCATAACGAATCTCATCTTGCCGACAAATTTTGGCCTCGCCCTCGTCCCGTCGGATAGGAACCTTGCCGGAGCCGAGATCGAACTGGTTGACTTCCCTGACCGTGAGCTTCTCCTGAGAAAGGCCATTTCGCCAATTCGGGATGAGTATGACTTCATTATTATAGACTGTCCGCCCGCACTAAACCTCCTGACGTTGAATGCCCTCGCTGCCGCTGACGCTCTTTTGATTCCAATCCAATGTGAGTATTATGCGCTTGAAGGCGTCTCCGATCTCTTCAATACGCTTAGCCAGGTTAGACGAGTCATTAACCCGCAACTCAAAATCGAAGGTTTGCTCCTCACTATGTACGATGAGCGTACTAATCTATCTTCCGCCGTAGCAGCAGACCTCAGAAGTTTTTACGGGAGCATGGTCTGTGCGACCACCATTCCCAGAAACGTGCGGCTCGCCGAAGCGCCAAGCTATGGAAAGCCGATTATCCACTACGAGCCCCGATCTCGCGGCGCTGAATCGTACTTACAACTTGCGAAGGAGGTTCTGGCACATGACAAAGAAACCGTTAGGTCGAGGGCTGAGCGCACTGCTCTCAGTGAACTCGCAGCCAGCGGATAACGAAGAGATTCGCGATGTTGAGATCGACCTTATTCGGCCCAACCAACAGCAACCGAGAACAACCTTCCAGGAGGAGAAACTTCAGGATCTCGCTCAATCCATACGTACGAGCGGCATTATTCAACCCGTACTTGTTCGGCGTCGCGGTGGCCTTTTCGAGCTTATCGCAGGCGAGCGACGATGGCGCGCGGCACAAATCGCCGGACTCTCTCGGATTCCGGCAATTGTACGAGACGTACCCGATGATCGACTCCTCGAGCTTGCTCTGATCGAAAACATCCAGCGCGAGGAATTAAATCCGGTTGAGGAAGCGAATGCTTACAAACGCCTCATCGAATCGCTGAATCTTACGCAAGAAGAGGTCGCTCAGCGGGTCGGCCGGGATCGCACTTTCATCACCAATTATCTCCGAATTCTTAAGTTGCCCTCCGAGATTCAATCACTCCTTGAAATCGAAAAACTCTCCTTTGGGCATGCACGCGCCCTCTTAGGTCTGAGTGACGCCGTTCATCAACGACGTTTCGCTCAGAAAATCGTCAAGCACAGTTGGTCCGTGCGGGAAACTGAACGCCGGATACGGAACGCTTCTCAGGGAGCCAGAAAGTCTGCCCGCCGAACCCAGCTACCTCAAATCGATCCAAACATTCGCGCTGCAGAAGCAAAGATCCGTCGGCGATTGGGAACTCAAGTTCGAATAATTTCAGCCAAGGCCGGCGTGCCAGGCAGAATTGAAATCGAGTACTACAATGCCCAGGATCTGGATCGAATTTACAATCTAATTCTGGCCAGCGACGCACACACGTTCGCGGCTTCGATCTCCTAACCAGCAGGAACTTCCTTAAACTCCTCAACGGGCATAGGCTGCACTAGAAACCTCCCTGTTTTTCTTGCACCCGATAAGAGCGTTGTGTTAGGTTTTCGCATTCACTGGCCTTTTCCGTAAGCGGGCCTTTGCTGTTGTAATTTGTAGTTCTTGTTATTTCTCTAATGCGAATCGAGCGAGACAGCCCCTCCAGCATTGCGTTTGTAGCAGCGCTTCAACGCAACCTGACCAAGCAAGCATTCGAAACCTGGTTCCGACCTCTAACGGTTACAAAGCAATCGTCCGACGGAAAACTGAGAATTTCTGTCCCGAACACGGTCGCCAAGGAATGGATTCTATCGAACTATTCATTTGCACTAGAGCAATCTTTGAAGGAGGTGAGTCTCGGCACCGACCGAATCGAATGGATAGTAAGTGCCTCTCATCAGGAAAATAGTTCACTTAGCGGTGACTGTAAAACTGAGCCAACAAACAGTAACAGTCGACGAGCGGAGACTTCGCCGGAGCCGCCAATTAGTCTTTCGGCGCTTTCATCATCCTCACTAAACGAGAAATATACGTTCGGAAGTTTCGTTGTCGCATCTTGTAATCGATTTGCTCATGCCGCCACGCAGGCTGTCGCGGATGGTCCCGGCAAAACCTACAACCCGCTTTACATCTATGGAGGGGTGGGGCTTGGCAAGACGCATCTTATTCAAGCCACTGGCCATGCCATCAGGGCCGCAAACCCCACCTTACAAGTCGTCTATGTTTCACTTGAGCGGTTCATGAATGAATTAATCAATGCGATCAGGTATGGTTACGATAAGACCCAACTCTTTCGGGAAAAGTACCGCTCGATCGATGTTCTGCTAATCGACGATGTTCAGTTTATCGCGGGGAAAGAGCGGACTCAGGAAGAATTCTTTCACACATTCAATGCTCTCTACGACGCTCAGAAGCAAATAGTACTCACCTCAGATTGCCCGCCGCGCGAGATTCCAGAAATCGAGGAGCGGCTTCATTCCAGGTTCGAGTGGGGACTAATTGCGGACATCGAGCCACCCGATCTCGAAACCAAGATCGCCATTCTGAAAAGGAAAGCCGAAATACAGCGAGTTGATCTCCCGGATGATGTGGCTTTCTTTCTAGCAAGTAATAGTAAGCACAACATCAGAGAACTAGAAGGCTCGCTCGTCAGGGTGTTGGCAATGGCTTCGCTCCGCGGCTTACGCGTTTCCAAGGCGCTGGCACAAGAAGCATTGCGCCACGTATCGAAACATAACGATGATCACGCAGTATCCGTCCCTCGAATTCAGAAGGTAGTAGCCGAATATTACAAAGTGACCGTGGATAATCTGAGGGTTCGCTCAAACGCTCGCCATTTTCTTGTTCCGAGACAGATAGCAATGTATCTTTGCAAGCGCCTGACGAAGGCCAGCTACCCTGAGATTGCAAGACAGTTCGGCGGGAAGCATCACACCACGGTAATTCACTCTGTGGAAAAAATTGAGGGCCTCATCGCTAAGGATTCGGAACTTGGTGCTACGGTGAAACGACTAATCGAGAGCATAAGCGATTAAACCGGCTCCCGACATCCGGTTGTTTTCCACAATCAAACAAAGAGAGCGGAAGTCGGGGCTGTGGAAGAAGAAAACTAAATGCGTTGATCCAACGCCCCACCGGTGATAAGAACAGTTTATTCAAGTCGCAACTTCATAAATCTCAGGGTCCTTTTCCCTTTCCACAGTTTCACAGGCAATACTACTATTACTAGAGTTCTTAAAACATCTTAATAAAATATCAGTTAGAAATATTGGCCTGTGCAAACGGTATTTGTGATATATAAGAACGCAAAAACTGAGGTGTTTAGAAAATGCAATTTGTAGTTGCGCGCGGTGTGCTGCAAAAGGAGTTGGCTTTCGTTCAGGGCGTGGTTGAAAGGAAGAACACTATTCCTGTGTTAGCGAACATCCTGATCGAGTCTGCGGGTGAAGATTCGATTCGGATTAGCGGAACTGACCTCGATGTCACAATAAGGTGCGATGCCGACGCTCAGGAGATTTCTTCTCAGGGAGCGATGTGCGTTCAAGCGCGGAAGCTGTTTGATATCGCGAGATTACTTCCGGACGCGCCCGTGAAGTTTCATAAAGAAGAAAATGAATGGGTAACCGTCGAGTGTGACCAGTCAAAATTCAGACTGCCCGGAATCTCGAAGGATACTTTTCCCGAGTTGCCAGGGTTTAAATCCACACCACTTAAATTGCCGGCCTCTCTGCTTAAGCTGCTAATTGACCGTACAATCTTTGCAATCACGCAAGAGGAGGGACGATACACGCTATCGGGCGCAAAATTCGAGTTGGACGGACAAGGAATTACGATGGTGACAACTGATGGTCACCGGCTGGCTTTCGCATCAACCAAGGAAATCGGTAGCGACGCCCAGAATACTACTCTGGATGTTTTGATCCCACGAAAAACTCTTGCCGAACTCACAAAGCTCACATCTGATTTTGATGGTGACATAAGTTTGGGCGCGGACGAAAACCACGTCTACTTCCAGATAGGTTCGAGGCTTTTGATTTCGCGATTGTTAACTGGCCAGTTCCCTAACTATGAAATGGTGATGCCCAAGAACAACGATCGTATGGCTGTCTTCGACACGCTAAGTCTCAACCAGGCTATTCGTCGCGTCGCTTTGATGGCGGACGATCGTTCGCATGCGATTAGATTTCATCTCAGCAAAGAACAATTGTTGATTAGCTCACAGAACGCGGAAGAGGGCGAGGCGCGTGAGACTCTCGGAACAGACTTCGATGGTGAAGACACTGAGATAGGGTTCAATGCGCAATACCTACAGGACTTTTTAAACGTAGTAGGATCCGAAAAGATTGCTTTCGAGTTCAAGGACGGAAATTCACAAGCTCAATTGAAGCCGATATCGGAAGAGAAGCAAGACTACAGATACGTAGTAATGCCGATGAGACTGTGATTTTTCGCACAATAGCCGAAGGTTTTTCGGGACGGGCGCCGGCTTTAGAGGTGGCGCTCGTTTTGTTTCTTGCATTGTCTCTGATAGCAATCAACCAAAGGTTGGCGTGTGTTAGAATTCATCATGTTTCTTCGATCGATTAGGGTTCAAGATTTCAGAAACCTTCACGGTGAGATCGATTGGGGCAAAGGCACGAACGTCATCTACGGCAACAATGGCCAGGGGAAAACGAATTGGCTTGAGGCGGTTCACTTTCTCGCCCACGCAAAGTCATTTCGAACCCGCCATCCGCACGAGGCTATAAGGTTTGGAAAGACAGCGGCATTGATTCGAGGAAGCGTTGCTAGAGGCAGCGCAATCGAACGCGAACTGGAAGTTGCGGTCCGAACCAACGGCAAACAGACATCCGTCAACGGCAAGCGCGAACCGCTGGCGCGCTATGCGTCGCAGTTGCATGCCGTCTGGTTTACCGCGGACGAATTGGAAGTGGTACGCGGTGGTCCCGAGGCCCGCCGTAATTTCATCGATCGGGGCGCGATGTCACTCCATCCGCCATACACACAAACCCTCGCCAACTACAACAAAGTCATCAAGCAGAAAAAGGCGTTATTGAGGCAACACGGCGAAGGTAGTCCAAGGTTTGATGAAATAGTCGGGCTCATTGAACCATGGAATAGACAACTCGTCATTCTCAGCGCCGAGATTCATCGGACGCGCAACGAATACGTCGACCTACTTCACGAAGCGCTTGAGCACAGTTTGTTTGGCGACACTATTTCCATTCGATACGTTTCCTCATTGGAGGGAAGGGGTAATTTGAATGAATACGAAGGCCTTATAGCTGAACGTCTCAAGCTGCGTTTGCCGGCCGAAGTCTTTGCCGGCGCCTGTTTGATCGGGCCGCATCGCGATGACCTGGACATCCTTTTTGGCGATCGCAATCTGCGCAGTTTTGGCAGCTCTGGCCAACAGCGTAGCGCATTGATAACACTTGATTTAGCGGCGATTTCCGTGTATCATTCCAAGCATCAAGATTATCCGATTTTCCTCATTGATGACGTGGACGCAGAACTTGACGGAATCCGCATTGAACGCCTGCTGGAATACCTGGAAGGACGCACTCAAACATTCGTCACCACATCAAAGCGGAGCCACTTCGAACGGTTCACTCGCAGGGCGAATTTTTATGAAGTGTGCGGCGGCGTAGCGAAAGAAGAATGTGGCGTGAGTGCGGCGACTGTGAGTTCATGAAATGTCATCGGAGAATCGCGACAACGGAAGCGAAGGTATAAACGAATTGGCAACACCATCATCGAAT
>QHXE01000152.1 GCA_003222835.1 Acidobacteriota bacterium
AGTGCGTCGCCCCAGAGCGGTCCTGAGAAACTGCCCGGGATCCGCCATATCGTCGCCATCGGCAGCGGTAAGGGCGGCGTTGGGAAATCGACCGTGAGCGTCAATCTGGCGCTCGTGCTGCGGCGCCTCGGGGGGCGCATCGGGCTCGTGGACGCCGACGTCCTCGGCCCCAGTATCCCCGGCATGCTGGGCATCCCGAGCGGCCGTCCGCCGGCCGCGACCCCAGACGGCAAGGCGATCCCAGCTGAACGACACGGCGTGAAAACAATGTCAATGGGCATGTTCACCGGTGACGACACACCGGCCGTGCTGCGCGGGCCGATGGTGGGCAAGTACCTGCGCATGTTGATTGGCGGCGTGCAGTGGGGACCCCTCGACTACTTGATTCTCGACCTCCCGCCCGGTACTGGCGACACGCAGCTGACACTGGCGCAGAGCCTGACGTTGTCAGGCGCCGTGATCGTCACGACGCCGCAGGATGTAAGCCTGAAAATCGCCCGCCGCGGCCTGCGGATGTTCGAGAAGGTGCACGTCCCCATACTCGGGATCGTCGAGAACATGAGCTCTTTCACCTGCCCCCACTGCGGCAAGAGCACCGATATCTTCCGGCGCGGCGGCGGCGAGCGAATGAGCCGGCAGCTCGGGGTTCCTTTCTTAGGTGCCATACCCCTCGATGCCGATGTCGTCACCGGCGGTGACGAGGGTCGCCCCATCGTGGTCGACAAGCCGCAGTCGGTCACTGCACAGGCGTACGCCGCCATTGCGGCCGCGCTCGCGGAACAGCTCCACGCCGCTCCGGCGACCGTGCTGAAGGCCTTTGTGTGGAAGTGGGACAGCAATGAGGGAGAGCCGAGCTGGATGGATGGCGTCGTCCGGCCGTCGGGCTCTCGGACCATCGCGATTGGCATTCGCCGCCGCGACGCTCGGACGCTGTCCGTGCTCTGGGAGGACGGACACCGCGACGACTTCGATGTCCGCGACCTGCGCTTGGGGTGTCATTGCGCCCTTTGCATCGAGGAGATGAGTGGCCGGAAGCTGCTCGATCCCAAGACGGTGCGGCCAGATGTGAGCCCGCGCGTGATCTCGAGCATCGGTAATTATGCGATCGGGATCGACTGGAACGACGGCCATAACTCCGGGATCTATTCGTTCGACCACCTGCGCTCCCTAGGCGAGCGCGCTGCGGGGAAGATTGTCGAAGATGTCTGACGCCCGGCTTATTGAGCCGCCAGTCAGCATCCGCGCGGAGGTTTCGCTTGCGGACCCCGACACGTGCAAGTTCACCGTGAGCCGGACGATCCATCCCGGGGGCCCGTTCTTCTTCGAGAACCGCGAACAAGCCGCGGGGTCACCGCTCGTCGAGCGGCTGTTCCAGCTGCCGGGTGTTGCACATGTGCTCGTCGCCGGCAATGTGATCACCATCGGCAAGGAGAACAAGGCCGTCTGGTTGGGGCTGAAGGCCTCGATCGGGGCGGTGATTCGTAGTCAGCTGCTTACGGGAATATGCGCCATCCTCGAGAGCCCGCTGCGCGCCGGTGCCAGCAAGCGGTCCGACGCCGAGGTTCGTGCGACCGTTCAAGGCCTGCTCGACCGGGAAGTCAACCGTTCCATCGCCAGCCACGGTGGACAGATCTCGATCGTCGATGTTCGCGACGGCAAGCTCTTCATCGCAATGAGCGGCGGCTGTCAGGGGTGCACAGCGTCGCAAGTGACCCTGAAGTACGGATTCGAGCTCATGGTGCGCAGGGTTGCACCGGAGATCGTGGACATCGTCGACACGACAGATCACGCGTCGGGTACGAAGCCGTTCTACCAGCACGCAGGGGAGGTGCGATGAAGATAGCAGACGAGCGGATGCTTCAACGCAAGGCGAAGAACCCCTTCGGCTTCTCATCGCCTTGCGCTCGTGTCGACTAGTGCGCCAGCACAGCCGGCGGGTCTGCTCGATGCAGGTGCCTCGCCCGAAGAGGTGGTCGTTGCCTACCATGAGCGGACAAAGCACCATTTTCACCGGTACGCCGCCTCGCCCGGCTACATGGACTGGGCCACGCAGCCCGATCCGTTCCGACGCTATCACGGAGCGGACCTTGTTCGGCTCCCGCTAGCCAAACCGGGCCGTCCGCTTCCTTACTGGCAGCTCTACGCGCTCGGGGACGTGCCATCGGAACCGCTATCTCTGGAGTCGATCTCCCTCTTCTTCCGGTACGCGCTGTCTTTGACGGCGTGGAAGCGCTTCCACGATACGACGTGGTCGCTGCGCGCGAACCCCTCGAGCGGGAATCTCCATCCGACCGAGGGCTATGCGGTTCTGCCAGCGATCGATCGGCTTGGCGACGCGCCCGCCGTGTACCACTACGCACCCAAGGAACACGCTCTCGAACGGCGGGCGATCCTCGAGGCGAAGGCGTGGAGCGAGCTCTGCACGCCGTTTCCCGAGGGTTCATTCCTCGTGGGCCTGTCGTCGGTGCACTGGCGGGAAGCCTGGAAGTACGGCGAGCGCGCGTTCCGCTACTGCCAGCACGATGCGGGGCACGCCCTTGCAACGCTGCGCATTGCGGCGGCGGCTCTTGGCTGGGACTTGGTGCTCCTCGACGGGATAAGCGATAGAGCCATCGCTGCTCTCCTTGGGCTCAGCCGCGGTGATGACTACGGGACGGCAGAGCGTGAGGAGCCTGAGCTTCTCGCATTGATCACACCCGGTCCTCCATTGACGTCTCCGCGACTTCTAAGCGGGCTGACGGCAGGCAGCATCGGCGCACAATGGTGCGGCGAGGCCAACACGCTGAGCCCCGAGCACAGCGCCGACTGGCCCGTGATCGATGAGGTTGCAGAGGCCACGCGACGATCGGCAGGCGTGCCGATCACGGAAGACTTCCTCGGGTTCCCCACGTACGAGGAACTCTTCGGCGTACCCGTCCGCCAGGGCCTGCTCACCGCGGGAAAGGCCATTCTTGGCCGCCGAAGCGCGGTAGCCATGGACGGCGTCACAGCGATCTCGCAGGAAGCGTTCTTCCGAACGCTCGCTCGGTTGATGCCGACGCGCGACGGACGATCGATGCCCTGGGATGCGATCGCGTGGCGGCCGCGCATCCATCTCGGCCTGTTCGTCCACCGGGTCGAAGGCGTTCCTCGGGGCCTCTATGCGCTCGCGCGAGATCCCCACAAGCTCGCGGCGCTCAAGGAAGTGATGCGGGGGGAGTTTCGCTGGGAGCGCCTGCCCTATTGTCCACCGGGGCTCCCGCTGTACCTGCTCCAGGAAGGGGACTGTCGGGCGCTCGCGGCCACTGTCTCCTGCGGCCAGCACATCGCCGGCGACGGAGCTTTCAGCCTAGGGATGATCGCAGACTACATCGACAGCCTAACCACGTACGGCGCCGCGTTCTACCGGAACCTATTCTGGGAGGCCGGCATGGTGGGCCAGGTGCTTTACCTCGAGGCCGAAGAGGCGGGTATTCGCTCGACTGGGATCGGCTGCTATTTCGACGATCCCGTCCATGAGGTCTTCGGGATCGCCTCACGAGAATGGCAGAGCTTCTATCACTTCACCGTGGGTGGGCCACTCGAGGATACGCGGCTCACCACGTTACCTGGATACGACTTTGAGAAAAAGCGATGAGCGAACCAACGTCTGAGCGCGGTACCGCTCAGCGCGTGACACGCGGCTCGTAAAGCGCGAACGCGCCATAGCCGACCACGCGAGAGCGTTCCACGGTCGTGTCGCCCGAATTGCGAAGATCGAGCAGCCTCACCTCGAGGTCGCGCTCGCGCGCGACGTGCATGAGCCCGTTTATGCCGACACAGCCGCAAGCTTGCTCGCCGCCGAGCTCGGTTGAGCAGTTAAGAATCGACTCGGCCGTTGAGGCATCGACACTGCGCGCCGCAGCGTATTCGAGGTAGTGGGAGAGATCGGAGCTCACGACAGTGAGCGTTTCCTCATTGCCCCAGACGCATTCCAGCGCCGCGGCAACTTCCCGCGCTGTCGCCTCGCCGGCTGCGATCGGCAGAACCCGGAATTCACCGAGCAACACCTGCAGAAACGGAAGCTGCACCTCCAGGCTGTGCTCGTGCGCATGCGGCGTGTCGGCTGTCACAACGTGAGGGACGCGCAGAACGTCGCGGCGTGCGGCGTCGTCTACTGGAACGACGCCTAGCGGTGTCTCGAAGGCTTTGGCTCGAGATACCGCGAGGCCAGAGAATGGCAGAAAGTGGCTCGGACCGATCAGGACGACGCGCTCGATTCCATGCGCGGCATCTCCGAGCGTGCTGTATGCCGAAGCGGCTATGGGCCCGGAGTAGACATAGCCGGCGTGTGGCGCAATCAAGGCCTTTGGCATCGATGCGCGCACAGTGCGCAGCGTCTGCGGGTCCCGCGGATAGAAGACTCCCGCCACGGCCGCTCGACGAATGCGATGAACTTCGGTTGCGCCGCGCATGCTGCAGGAGTATCGATCCGCCCGAAGGGGAGCACAATTGCGCACATGAGCAAAGCGGCGGAGAGCCTGGTCGTACGACCGGCGGACGGCTCGATCATTGACACGCGCTACTGGCACGCGCTGGGCGACGGCCGTGTGCAATGCAACGTGTGCCCGCGCGCCTGCAAGCTGCGCGATGGGCAACGAGGCCTGTGCTTCGTACGTGGCGCGGAAGCAGGGCGTATCAAGCTGTTCAGCTATGGCCGCTCAAGTGGCTTCTGCGTCGACCCGATCGAGAAAAAGCCTCTCAACCATTTCCTGCCCGGAACGAGCGTACTGTCCTTCGGGACAGCCGGCTGTAATTTAGCCTGCAAGTTCTGCCAGAACTGGGATATGTCGAAGTCGCGCGAGATGGACACGCTGGCTGACAGCGCGAATCCCGAGGATCTCGCCCACGCCGCCGAAAGGCTCGGCTGCGCAAGCATCGCGTTCACGTACAACGATCCGGTCGTGTTCATGGAGTACGCGATTGACGCTGCGCAGGCATGCCGTGCGCGCGGCATCAGAAGCGTCGCCGTGACCGCAGGCTACATGTGCACCGAGCCGCGCGCCGAGTTCTACCGCCACATGGACGCGGCAAACGTCGATCTGAAGGCGTTCACCGAGCGTTTCTATTACAAGATCTGCGGCGGTGCGCTCGCGCCGGTGCTCGAAACTCTAGAGTACTTGAAATGTGAGACCAACGTGTGGTTCGAGATCACGACGCTTCTCATTCCGGGGGAGAACGACTCCGACGGCGAGCTCGATCTGATGACGCAATGGATCGCTGAGAAGCTCGGCCCCAACGTGCCGCTACATTTCACGGCGTTTCACCCGGATTGGAAGTTGCTCGACAAACCGCGCACACCGCCGGCGACGCTCACGCGCGCTCGGCGTATCGAGCTCGCGAACGGCCTGCACTACGTCTATACCGGTAACGTGCACGACGGCGAAGGGGGCAGCACATACGCACATACTGCCATCACTGCGGCACGCGCGTGATCGAGCGCGACTGGTACGAGCTCGGCGCCTGGCGGCTCACCGACACCGGCGCCTGCAAGAGTTGCAGGACGCAGATTCCCGGAGTGTTCGCCGGGCCGCCCGGAGTCTGGGGCGCACGTCGCCTGGGTATGCGGCTGACAGCGCAGGCGGCGGCACCGCGCTGATTCGCAGCGGCTGTTTGTCTCGCGCGGCTTCCCCGTCAAGGACACAGTTTAGAACTGGACTTTCCGCCGAGTTTGACGTTGGCCTTGGCATGAAGGCGGCGGTGACCTGCTTAGGGGATTTTCGTCCCACCGGATTCTTCGGGAAGATGGCTCGCGATCTGCGCGCTGGAACCTCCCTTCCTCCCCCTGTCATAGCCGATTGACCGGCCGCGTTCGATGTCGTACCAATAGGGCTCATGTCGGGGCGCGAGCTTTAGCCGTGCTTCCCGGGTCCGGAGCCGGCTGCTGCGGCGCTCTGCCGTCCCAGACAGAAGATGGGCGTAGTGCCGACGCGTCATTGCACCTCATTCCGGACAAACTTCAGAATCCACAAGTGTGAGCCAACGCTTGTCGCGCCCGCTAGTGCGGGCGCTTGTGCTGGTCCTGCGAGGTAGAGTTCGGTTCGCCGCTTGTGCGGCGGCGAATATTGAGAGTCGTAGTCCTCACGCGATCCGTCGTCGTCACTATCGAATGCCACGCATCGTGCGTGAAGTGGCTGATCCGTTCCCTCAGGTGCTGAAAGCCTAGCATCATCTTCATTTCGGTCTCCTCGGCATGCAATGGGGCCCGGATGGCCCTAGGGTCAACGCGCCGCCCCGCGCCAGCGAGCATGCAACGATGGGCGCCAAGCGGAGGACAACCAGATTCGGGGGCGTGCGGGCGGTGAGAATCGCTCGAGCGTCCGCGAAACCTCCGGTAACCGCCGAGTTCGCCCTCTGAAGAGGCCGCTCACGATTACGCGGGAGACCGTCGTCCGCAAGCATCACAAGTTCACAGCCGATACCATTTTTGATTATACGCCCGAGCCCTGTCTGCCACGCACTAGCGGACGGATGATCGACCGGTCGCGATCGTTGCGCTCGTCTGCCTACAGCGAACGCGGTGGCTCGCCTCAAGTTAGCGGCAAGCTGTTGATCGGCTTGCTCGGGATGTAGGGTTGTGAACCTGCGAATCCTACCCGTCCCGATCGTAAATGCCGGGAGCGTCACTGCTCGCGGCCAGCGAGCTGCTTCAGCTTGGTTTTCGGAGCAGGTAGCTCCTTGGGTAACCCGACGTCCACTGAGTTCGCGGTGACCGTCAGGAGCAACGGACTTCAGAACCGGCCTATTTTCTAAATCAGATCCGTCCACGAACAGGGGCAACGTCAAAGCGGCTTAGACTGTGACGACTAGCCGTTCACTGAAGCGGGTCAAGTCCAACCTATGGTTTGGTGGCCGGTTTGTCCTGGCTGTCCGGGACTGCTGCTTCCGCCGCTTTGAAGCCAGTTCGAGAGTGGGTTCCGTCGCAGAACGGCTTGGTAGTCGAGCCGCCGCAGCGGCACAGAGCAAACGGACGCTTGGGAATCGCGTAGGTGGCGCCGTTCCAATCAACCGCCGTCACATCATCACCTTGGACGAGATAGGGTCCGTTCTGCATCACCTTGATCGTTGCCATTTGGATGTTCTCCGGCACTGCCCGTGCTGCCGCGACAACTTACCACATGCTGCGCAATCGACTGAGAGTCCGCAGTTTTGATAGATATGCGTTCACCCAATCGGCAGCAGGAGCGCAAGTACTTCTATAAGCACGTCTCCGCAGACGTAGCAAAGACAATTCTGCGCTCGCGGGGAATGAGGTGGAGTTCGCCCAGACCAACGCTTCGCATCCCTGGCTTCCCACGCGAAGATATGGGATCACGCAGGGATATCAGAGTGTCGTCTTGTTTGGCGGCGAGTTGCCGGATACAGACGGTCGGGAGCTGCCAGGCAGCGCTGACCTACCTAGCGAACGCTGCAGCCTTGTGCTGGTCGGTGAGATGGGAGCCGGGCGCCATGAGGAATGGGCGGGATGGATATGTAAGAAGGACGTTGGGCGCCGGACACTGGTCAATCCTCGACGCCAGTTGACAGACCATGAA
>QHXE01000153.1 GCA_003222835.1 Acidobacteriota bacterium
GTTGGCTGATGGCAGCGTGGCATTAGTGCTCGATGTCGAAGAGTTGATCGAGGCGGCGGAATCATAATAACGAGTCCGGTATCAGGCGGAACGGTAAGTTCTCTTGAACAAAAGAAGCGAGACTAACGCATTGTATTTAGCCATATGCCGGGCTGTCGGCGTGCATCTTCTCGTCATGGTGATTGTGGGTGGCGCTCTGTCGCAAACGAGGGAGTACCCCAAAGAAATTCGCGGTTATAAAGTCGAACGCGCGGTCGTCGAAGTAAAAAGAGCTGATGCGAAGGAACGAAAGTCCACGGGCGATAAGAGCCAGGCTCCTCAGCAGAACTCCCCAAACGCCAAAGAACCGAATAATAACCAAGCACGCTCAGAAGCCGATAAATTGATTCAATTGGGAAAGCCGCAACTCGGACGAGTCACGCCGCTGGGAGTCACTTTTGAAGTTCCTATCGTCGTCGCGCCCGTGAAGCACAGCGGCCACGTCGACTTTCTGCTATTTGAAGCCATGGTCCTCAATGGCACATCGGTAGACATTGACGAGTATCATCGCGCTTTCGACCTGCCCAACAAACAGCCGCTGATGTTGCGCGAGCCGCTAAGTATTTATATTCATCTTCCCAGCGCAGTACTGGCCGCTGTCGACGAGTGGAGCAATTCGAAAGAGACTTGGCCGGTAACAGGACTAGTCTACGTCTGCGGAAGTTTCAAGAAGAGCATCCTGAGTTTCAAACGATGCGTGCCGGTGGAAATCAACACGACGATGCGGAATCCGTTACAGAAGCGGGAGCGACCGGATCATTTATCATTCGTCATTTGACATTTTTCATTTACCATTTGAAAACGTCTCCTGGCACCCTTCGCGTTTGGAATGGGGGATGGTCCACTACGCGCATGGCGGGCAAGTCGCTTCAAGAGTTGGGCTGATTCACCACGCATCAGACCGGACTTAATACCACAATCTCGGTTCCCGGCTGCTCTCTCAAATTATCGACAAACTTATCGATCTCTGACTCAATTTTTTCTTCGGTCAGATCGTGTTCGAGGCGGTCGCGCACCTGTTCGAGCGTGGGTACGATGCGCCCGGTGTTTCGCAAGCGCCCGTAATCTTGATGGTAACGATCAGAAATCTCCTGGGTGCTGGGTGGTAGCACGAAAGCGCGAAAACGAAAGTCCAGATAGTTTTCAATTGTCACGCGATCGCGCAGGATGGCGTCCAACTGTTCAGCGGTCAGACCCACACTCTTCATGCGCTCTTCAAATAAGGCCCGCGAACCAATTCCTTGCACCAACTGATCGCGTTTTTGTTTTACCTGATCCTCGAATTTCTGCCTGGCCTCCGGATTATTGGCCGGCGGCAGCTTGCGCGCCTCCTGCAAAATCAACAACTGGTCTTCCAAAGTGCGCAAGGCTTTATTGAGCTGCTCCGAACTGGGTTTTACAGAGAACGGCGTGCTGGGTTCGAGCGTTAACTGCCAAACGAGATCTGAATAAGTAATCAAGTCCGGAGTCGCGCGCGACCCGTTAGTAACCGTTGCCACCATTTTGTCGGCAATGGTTTGAGCGGGCGTGGAAGAGCAAAGAGTTAAGAGCAAAGAGCAAAGAGCGAAGAGCAAGCGCGAAGAGATTGCAAATTGAAAATTGCAAATTGAAAATTGCAAATTGTTCGGCAGGCCAGGCGCGTAGTGCTGCATGAATGCTCTTACCCCCTCGCGTGGCAAAGTAAATAACCTGTTCGACTCATTCGGCATTGTGATTTTCCTCCGACCCAATTTGCAATTTGCAATTTTCATTTTTCAATTAGCATTTCCCCCGTTTGCCGCTAGAACGTCTGGGTGAAACGAAACTGAATCTGTCCTTGATGCAGTTTATAGATCGCCGCAGACGGAGACGCTGTGTTCAGATTCTGCGGAATCAAAAATTTCGATGGATTCAAAAGGAATCCGTAATCAACCGCCAGCGCGCCACCCAGCGGAGTCTTCACGCGAAAGCCCAGACCGACCGTGTGACTCCAGCGCACGCGGAGATTTTGGGCGTTCAGGTCCTCCACGAAATTGCCAGTCGGCGTAATCGGTTTCGGATGAAAGATGTCGCTGATGCTGCGGAACACGTTGCCGCCGTCGTAAAACGGCACCGCTTGTAAGTCGGGCGTGACGGGCACGCGCGCTTCCAGATTCATCACGACCATTGCGTTGCCGCCAATCGGTACCGTGAATGGATTCAATCCGATTAGTTTTCCCTGGCGATCCCGAAACAGTCCCTGCGGCACGATGACCTGTCGCGGCCCGGCTTCTTCAAAAGCAAAGCCACGCAAAGTTGTTGAGCCGCCGGAAAAGAAACGCTCGCTGATTGGCAACAGGCGATCGAAGTCATCGATGCGCCCATTGCCATTCCGATCTCTGGGAGTAAACGACTGGGCCAATCCAACCGTCAGATTGCCGGCGAATACCGTATGTCGCAATTGATCGAACTTGTAATAAGTGTGATAGGTCGATAGAAACTTGCTGAAACTTGTGTTCCCGCCGAGCGAGCGCGCGGCAAAACTGTAATCCGCCGAGAGATATTGGCCGCGAGTCGCATCCAGTTGGTTGTAGCGACAGACTTCGCCCGCACGCGAAATGGTTTCTTCCTCTCCGGGAAAACTACCCGGCAGCCTTCGCTCACAACGCTGTCGCGTGTCATAGACGAAGGACGTGCCGAAACGCGAGAGACGCACAATTTCATCCGGCTGCAAGATGTCCTTAATCAGAAGGCTATCGATGTTGCGCAGGCGAACGTCTTCATAGCTATAGCGGAAAAAAACTATGCTGTGCGATTTCTGACTCAAGACCCTTTGGGTTTCGATGTTGAAGCCGACGCGGTCGATCGTCGGTTGGCCCACGCGATTTCCCAGCACGTCGATCGGATTTCCTTTGGCGTCAAGCCGCTGCACGACCCCGAACGTGCCCCGATCTATGGTCGAGCGAAAGAAGCGGGTGATGGTCGAGTCGCGCAGGTACTGAGCTGAGATCGCCAGCGGCGCGAATTGCCGCTTGCCGTAGCGAAAAAAGCGCGGATCGAGGAATTCAAATCGTAGCAATTGCTGCCGCTGGCTGGCGCGCAGGCGAATTGCGGCGGACCGCAGCTTGTTCATGAAATTAACGTTCGTCAGTTCCAGCAAGCCGAGCGCGCCGAAGTCGGTCGAGTAACCGCCGCCGTATTCGACCACGCGCGGCTTCTTTTCTTCGACATCGATAATCACGTCATACTTTTTCGCGCCGCCCGGCGCATCGCCCGCGGGTTGCTGGCTGATGAGGACCTGGCGAAACGCGTCGGTGACATAAAGCGCCCGCTCGGCTTCGGTGATCTTGTCCGCACGCAGCAGATCGCCGGGAGACAGCGGAATGGCGCGTTTAATAGCGTCTCGCTTCGCGCGCTGGACGGAGGCGCTGCCGGTCACGCCATTGATGATGATGTCGTTGACGATCGCTTTCGCGCCTTCTTTGATTACGTTAAAGACTACGCGTACCTGCTCGTCTTCGCCTCTCTTCGGCAGGTCATCAACCGACGGCCGCACTTCTGCTTCAATGTACCCTTCGCGCGCGTACAGGTTAAGCAGGTGATCATTATCC
>QHXE01000241.1:0-10490 GCA_003222835.1 Acidobacteriota bacterium
GTGTTGCGCGGACGCGCCGAAGCCCTCAGGCAGTTGGCTGAGGTGGCGCAGTATTTTCAACGCACTGAGCCGCACAGTCCGGTAGCCTACCTGGTGCAACGAGCCATCAAGTGGGGACACATGCCCCTTGAGGTTTGGTTGGAGGATGTGATAAAGGACGGAGCCACACTTGGCCATCTCAAGGAGACGCTGGGAATAGGAACGGATACTGATACGGGGTCCGGCCAAGGCTCCTGAGTTTTCATTTTCTATTTGTCATTCGTCATTCGTCATTCGTCAATGAAGGATGCCAAAGCCGTTGACAAATGAGAAATGAAAGAATGACAAAAGGACAATGAACAACTAAACCAAGCGGTCGAGTCTTAGATTGAAGCTCCTCCGCCGACTTTCGAAAAAAGGAGTAACTAACAATGCCAAAGAAGGAAAGCATACAACACAAACTCGACCGGGTTCGCCCGCCTCGCGTGCACATCACATATGATGTGGAAGTGGGCGGCGCGATTGAAAACAAAGAGCTGCCGTTCGTGCTGGGTGTCCTGGGAGATTTCTCAGGCCAGCCGGAAGAGCCGCTGCCTCGGGTCAAAGAACGCAAGTTGATCGAAATCGATCGCGACAATTTCGATCAAGTGCTGGCGGCAATGAAGCCGCGCCTGACCTATCGAGTTGATAACAAACTTACCAACGACGGCAGCAAGATGGGCGTCGAGCTGAATTTTAGGAGCATCGATGATTTTCATCCCGACAGCGTTGTGCAGCAGGTTGAGCCGTTGCGAAAAATGGTAACCGCGCGCCAGCGGCTTTCAGACCTGTTGTCGAAGATGGACGGCAACGACAAACTGGAAACGATTCTGAACGAAATCGTTTCGGATACGAATGCTCAAGCGCAGTTGAGTTCGGCTCTGGGACTCGATAAACCTTCGGGCGAGACCCCGGCGAAGGAGGAATCACAATGAGTACGGAAATAAGTAAAGAGAAAGGCGTAGTCACTGTAGAGCAGCAAGGCGAAAGCGATCTGCTCACGCGCATCCTGGAGAAGGGGAAATTGGCGCGCAACGAAGTGCAGGCCCAGCAGGCCAAGGACATGATCGGCGAGTTTGTTCAGGAGGTAATGCAGGGACAACTGGTCGTGAGCAAGGACATGGAGTCCGCTATCAACACTCGCATCGCCGAGATCGATCGGCTGTTGTCCGCTCAACTGAACGAAATCATGCATGCCGAAGAGTTTCAAAAGCTCGAAGGGTCGTGGCGGGGACTAAATCACCTGGTGATGAATAGTGAGACCAGCACCATGCTCAAGATTCGGGTCCTGAACATCTCGAAGAAAGAGTTATTGAAGGACCTCGAACGCGCCGCTGAGTTCGATCAATCAGCCCTCTTCAAGAAGGTTTATGAAGAGGAGTACGGCACCTTTGGCGGACATCCGTTCGGAGCGATGATCGGAGATTATGAGTTCAGTAACCATCCGCAGGACATGTCGCTGCTCGAGAAAATTTCCGGCGTCGCCGCCGCGGCAAATGCGCCATTTATCAGCGCCGCGAGTCCACAGCTCTTTGGTTGGGACAACTATCAGGATTTGACCGAGGTGCGCGATCTGGCGAAGATCTTCGATCGCACTGAGTTTGCCAAGTGGCGTTCGTTCCGGGAGTCGGAAGACTCGCGCTACGTTGGTCTGACACTTCCTCGGACCCTGGCGCGTCTGCCATACGGCGAAGAGACGGTGCCGACCGAAACCTTCCAGTTCCACGAAGACGTGACCGGAAAGGAACACAGCAAGTACCTCTGGAGCAATGCGGCTTATGCTTTTGGCACCCGCTTGACGGAAGCTTTTGCGCTTTATCAGTGGTGTGCAGCGATTCGCGGGGTGGAAGGGGGCGGTCTTGTGCAAGGACTGCCGACGCATACTTTTAAGACCGACGAAGGCGATGTGGCGCTCAAGTGCCCGACAGAGATTTCCATCACCGACCGGCGCGAGAAGGAGTTTTCCGATCTTGGATTCATCCCGCTCGTGCATTGTAAGAACACCGACTACGCCGCGTTCTTTGGTGCGCAATCGTGCCAAAAAGCCAAGAAGTACGATCAGGATGCGGCTAATGCGAATGCTCGACTCTCGACACAGTTGCAATACATCATGGCAGTCTCGCGCTTCGCGCACTACATCAAGGCCATGATGCGCGACAAGATCGGCAGCTTCATGTCCCGCAGCGAGTGCGAGAATTTCCTTAACCAGTGGATTCTGCAATATACCGTGGCCAGCGATAACGTGGGTCAGGAGATGAAGGCATCGCATCCACTCAAGGAAGCGCGCATTGAAGTTGCTGAGGTACCGGGAAAGCCTGGCGTCTACAAGGCGGTGGCTTTTCTCAGGCCGCACTTCCAGTTGGATGAATTGACGGTATCTTTGCGGCTGGTGGCGGAGCTGCCGCCATCTGCGAGAGGCTAATGCAAAAACCGGCTGGCAGTACGTCAATTCTTATTGATCTGTCTCAGCGCTGCATACGGCAAACATTGTCGCCGGGCAGGTAAATGAAGTCCCTCGTAAACGTAAACGGAGTCCAAAAGGAGGATCGTTCGAAATGGCAACCAAGGATTATTTTCTGAAGCTTGACGGGATCAAGGGTGAGAGTACTGACGCGAAGCACAAGGGCGAGATTGAGATTGAGAGTTTTAGTTGGGGTGAAACAAATGCAGGCAGTTTCAGCAGTGCTCCCGGGGCCGGCGGAGGAACTGGTAAGGTCAGTTTTCAAGACCTTCACTGCACCAAGCTTACGGATATTGCCTCGGCGAATTTGATGTATCATTGTGCGAGTGGAAAGCACATCCCAAAGGCGCTGTTAACGGTACGCAAAGCCGGGGAACAACAGCAGGAGTACTACAAGGTGGAGCTGAGTGACGTTCTGGTTTCCAGCTATCAGTCTGGAGGGCACAGTGGAGGCGAACTGATTCCAACCGACCAGTTTTCGCTTAACTTCGCCAAGATCACGTTTGAGTACTATCCGCAAGACGCGAAAGGAAAGCTCGGAAGCCCCGAAAAGGCGGGTTGGGATCTTAAGGCGAACAAGAAGGTCTAGGCGACTCGGCCGTGTCTCCGGCCAGCGGATCCATCAACTGGTTTTGCCGGCGACCCAAAGTCTTCATACTCGAGTGGCTTTGCTGCTCTTCGTCTCTGCTTTTGCCCCGGGGCAGACCTCGGGACATATCTTGCCCGGCGCCCATTCGACGATTCTACGGTGGGCGCCGGGTGAACTTTCGTGCTCAATCAGGGGCTTATGAACATGGCGAGAACCGATAACGAGCTGCGCGTTACCACATCGGTGTTGGACCGTCTGCTTGATTACGAGCCGGAAATCAAGCGAGAGCCGATCGCTTCCCGCTCCAAGAGTCTGCGGCAGTTAAAACAAGCGGTCCAACGCGATCTCGAATGGTTGCTTAACACGCGCCAGGTGGCGGGAGGGCTGCCGCCTGAATTGAAGGAGACAAACAATTCGGTCGCGGCGTTTGGGCTGCCCGATTTTACCGCTCGCAGCATCGACAGCGCGGACGACCAGAAGTTTATCAAGCGCGAAATTGAAGAGGCGGTCCGGCGTTTCGAGCAAAGACTGGAAGGTGTAGTGGTTTCGGTTGAGCCAGTCCGGCCTACCGAGCGCCTCCTCCGTTTTCGTATCGACGCCCGTTTAAAGATCGACCCGGCCCCGGAACCAATAACTTTCGATACCGTGCTGCAACTGGGTAGTGGACAATACCAGGTGCGCACGCTGTGAGCGGTGTCAGAACCGCGAGCGGTAGCGACGGGCCTGGGTACGCAGTCGTCCCGACTGCTCATGTAGGCGTGGCGTCCGGTTCGTTCATAAAGCAGGCGTGACGCCTGCGTACCCAGTCGCTGCTCGCGGTTCTGACACGTGCGACAAACTAAAGTTTATCGAACATGCGCGACGAGCTGCTTGGTTACTATGAACGTGAGTTAGTCTTCTTGCGGCAAATGGGCGCGGAGTTTGCCCGCAAGTACCCCAAGATCGCCTCGCGACTCTTGCTTGAAGGCGACAAATGCGAAGACCCTCACGTCGAACGCCTCATCGAAGCTTTCGCCTTTCTGGCCGGACGTATCCGCCTCAAGGTTGACGACGAATTTCCGGAAATAACCGAGTCTTTTCTTAACGTACTTTATCCGCATTACCTCGCGCCAATTCCTTCGATGGCCATCGTGCGGTTCGCTCCCAAGGAAGCAACCCTGACTACCGGCTTTCATATTCCGCGAGGCACCGGGCTTTATTCGAGACCGATTCAGGGCACGCCGTGTCGTTTCCGCACCGGTTATGACACCACCGTTTGGCCAATCGAAGTTGTCAGCGCATCGCTGGAATCGCTCGATCCCGTAGACACGCGTGGCCAGTGGCATGAAGCCGCGATCAAGCTCACGCTCTCGTGCATGAACGACACGTCGCTCAAGACATTGAAGAAAGGCGAAACGCAGGAATCGATCGACGGCTTGCGCTTCTACCTCAATGGGGAACCACAGGTTGTTTATCCACTCTATGAAATGATTTTCAACCATGCGACGCGCGTTGAGATCCGGCCAGGTCCGTTGACTGCTTCACGTCGCACGAGAAAATTGGCCCTGTCAAAGCTGCCGACGATCACGCTGCCGCCCTCGGTCATTAGTGAAGTCGGTTTCGAGCTCGATCAGAGCCTGCTGCAATATACGGCCCGCTCCTTTCCCGGTTACCGGCTACTGTCGGAATATTTTTCCTTGCCGGAAAAGTTTCTATTTTTCGATCTTAAGGGTCTGGATCAGGCCGTGCGGGCAAGCTTTTTGACCCGCTTCGAGATACATATCTACCTGCGAGATGTGACGCCCATCAGTGGTTTGGTGGAGGCCGGCACCTTTCAACTCGGCTGCACGCCGGTAGTCAATCTTTTCAGCGATCTGGCGGAACCGATTCGGCTCACGAGCCAACAGCATGAATATCAGGTGATACCGGACGTGCGACGCCCGCTGGCGATGGAAGTCTATTCAATCGAGCGGGTCGTCGCGGACGATCCACAGCGCGGTAAATCGCGAGAGTTCAAGCCTTTCTACTCCCTCCAACACTCGAATGGCGGTGACGAAGATCCTACATTTTGGTTTGCTTCGCGACGGCTCTCGCAAAGACCGCATGACGACGGCACGGAGGTCTTCGTTACCCTGGTCGATTTGCAATTCAACCCGCACGTGCCGCCGGCGAGCGTCCTTACGGTCCATACAACCTGCACCAATCGCGATCTGCCGGCGAGACTTCCATTCGGTGGCGCTGAAGGAGATTTGGAGGCCGAAGGCGCCATGCCCCTCTCGCGAATCCGATGTTTGACCAAGCCGACTCCAACTTTGCGGCCGCCTTTGAAGCGCGGAACTCAATGGCGTTTAATATCGCAATTGTCACTCAATCACCTTTCGCTGGTGGCTCCCGATGCCGAAGGATCGCCTGACGCCTTGCAGGAGATTTTGTTACTCTACGATTTCATGGATTCAGCGGCGACCCGCCGGCAAATCAAAGGAATGAAGCGAATAAAAAGCAGGCCCGCGGTGCGACAAATAGGCAAACGCATTGGCGCCGGTTTTGTGAGGGGCATCGAAACGACGATTGAGTTCGACGAAGAGCAGTATGTCGGCAGCGGACTCTTTCTGTTCGCCAGTGTCTTAGAAAGATTTCTGGGACTGTACGCATCGGTAAATTCTTTTAATCAACTCGTCGCGATAACGAGCCAACGGGAGGGAGTATTAAAGCAATGGCCACCCAGGGCCGGACAACAGGTCCTCCTCTAGCACAGGAGCTTCTTGACGAGCCGTATCGGTTTGCGTTCTTTCAAGCCGTGCGCCTGCTCGAGCGGATTCATACCGACCGCGGTCCCGTGGGCCAGGACGCTGACGCCACGCGCGAAGTCGTGCGCTTTCGCACGAGGCCCACGCTCTCGTTTCCGGCGTGCGAGATTCATGACCTGACTCAGGATCCTCAGCAGGAGGGCGCGGTGCCGGAGATGATGGTTTCATTTATGGGCGCCATCGGCCCGTTGGGAATTCTTCCTCATCAATACACTGAACTGGTGATGGATCGCGCGCGCTACCAGGACACGGCGCTCTGGAGCTTCCTCGACATCTTCAATCACCGGATGATCTCGCTCTTCTATCGGGTGTGGGAGAAATATCATTTCCCCATCGCCTACGAGCGCACATGGTTTACGGGACAGGCTTTCTTTCAGAGATCAGGGCTTGCTGTTCTATAGCGGACTGATCGCGCAGCGACCGCATTCAGCCATTGCGATGGGGGCGATTGTTGGCGATTATTTTGGCGCGCCGGCGAACGTGGTCCAGTTTCCCGGCGAATGGCTGAAGCTGGAAGACAATGTCACCAGCCTGGGCAGTGCGAACAGTCAATTGGGAATGAGCACGATTGCGGGCGACAGAGTCTGGAGCGATCAATCGAAGTTTCGGCTCCGCATCGGCCCAATGAGTTTGAAGAAGTTCAACAGTTTCTTGCCGGTTGGTTCGGCTTATAAGCCGCTCACTGAAATGGTAAGACTGCTCGCAGGGTTGGAGTTTGAGTATGACGTACAATTGGCGCTCATGCGTGATGAAGTTCCTTTTTCTGTTTCGGGGAGCGATCCGAACGGCGCCAGACTAGGCTGGACCAGTTGGCTTAAGACCCGCGATTTCACCGAGCATGACGATCAGGTTGTATTGTCCGACAAGCTGCAGCTTGTCACGGCCACGACGAATTGAAGTGCGCTTTGTTTGTCATTTGTCGTTTGACATTTTAGCCCCTCTCCCTTTGAGCGAGGGTTGGGTGAGGGCTTAGCTAGAACAAGACATACCACTCGTTTTCATTTTCTATGCTTCGCACCCTCACCCCTAGCCCCTCTCCCAAAGGGAGATGGGAATTAAGATGAAAAATGGCAAATGAAAAATCTCAGATGACAAATGGAAAATAGAAAAGGGGTAGCTCATGGGCGTAAATCTAAAATCATTGATTGGCAGACTCAACGCGACTTGTCGCGGCGCGCTCGAAGGCGCGGCGGGGCTTTGCCTTTCGCGCACTAACTACGACGTCGAGCCGGAACATTTTCTGCTGAAGCTGATTGAGAGTCCCGATACCGATCTCGCGGCAATTTTCCGGCGCTACGAAATCAATCAGTCGCGTGTCACCAAAGACCTGACCGCCGCGCTGGACAAATTGAAGACGGGCAATGCGCGCACTCCGGGGCTCTCTCCGCGTCTGCCGCAATTGATTCAAGAGGCCTGGCTGCTGGCCTCGGTTGATTACGGCGCCGCCCAGGTTCGCAGTGGACATTTGCTGGTCGCGCTTTTGGCGAGTGACGATCTAAGACGGTTGGCCCGCGAAATCTCGCGCGAGTTTGCTGCCGTTTCGGTTGAATCACTGAAGAAAGATTTCGCGGAGATCACCGGCGGTTCGGCAGAAGCTCGCGAAGCCACCAACTTGTCGGATCAGCCGAGCGCAACTGAGGCCGCTACGGGCGGGCCCGTGACCGGAGGTAAGACCAAAGCTCTCGATCAGTTCACCATCGATCTTACGGCGCGCGCGCGGGCCGGCAAGATCGATCCCGTCTTGGGCCGAGACTTCGAGATTCGGCAGGTGGTCGACATCCTTACGCGCCGCCGCCAGAACAATCCAATCCTTACCGGCGAAGCTGGTGTCGGAAAAACCGCGGTCGTCGAGGGCTTTGCTTTACGCATCGCCGCGGGTGACGTGCCCGATCCGCTGAAGAACGTGGCCGTGCGCACACTCGATCTTGGTTTGCTGCAAGCGGGCGCCGGAATCAAGGGCGAGTTTGAGAATCGTCTTAAGTCGGTGATTGACGAGGTCAAGGGCTCTTCGCAGCCGATCATTCTCTTCATCGATGAAGCGCACACGATGATCGGCGCCGGCGGGCAGGCCGGTCAGAACGATGCCGCAAATCTTTTGAAGCCGGCGCTGGCTCGCGGCGAGCTGCGCACAATTGCGGCGACTACGTGGGCGGAATACAAAAAATATTTCGAGAAGGATGCGGCGTTGGCGCGACGTTTTCAGGTCGTCAAAGTGGAAGAGCCCGACGAAGCAAAAGCCATCGCCATGATGCGCGGGCTTGCTGAAGCGCTCGAGAACCATCACCGCGTTCGCATTCTCGCCGAAGCGGTCGAGGACGCAGTGCGACTTTCGCATCGCTACATCTCCGGACGCCAGCTTCCCGATAAGTCGGTGAGCGTGCTGGACACGGCTTGCGCGCGCGTGGCCATCGGCCAGGGTGCAACGCCGGCGTCAGTGGAAGACGCGCAGAGACGGATAGATCAATTGACAACGGAAATCAACGCGCTCGAACGCGAAGCGATCACGGGACTCGATCACAGTGAGCGGATTGCTGAATTGAAAGCGTGGAAGACGGCTGAAGAGGTGCGTCTGGCCAACCTGAAGGCGCAGTGGGAAAAGGAACGTGGAATCATCGAGCAGGTTCGCGACATCCGCGGGCAACTGGAACAACACGCGACGGCCCAGGCTGCTGCGGTTGCCGGCTCGGAAAATGGCAAGGAGCCCGCTGTTGCGTCCGCCGCCGCCGCTGGAGCTGCCACCGCGACCGCGCCCGGCGAAGGAGTCCCGGAACTAGCTGTCGCGCCCGTGGGTACGCAGGCATCCTTGCCTGCTGGGGAGCACGCTGGAAGCGTGCGTACCCAGGCAACCCAACCTCCAATCGATGTTGAAGGATTGAAAGCGAAACTTTCCCAGCTCAACGAAGAGCTGGAAAAAGTGCAGGGCGAAACGCCGCTCATGCAAGCTTGTGTCGATTCACAGACAATCGCCGATGTAATTTCCGGCTGGACCGGAATTCCGGTCGGCAAGATGTTGTCAGACGAAATTCAAACCGTGCTTGCTCTCAAGGATCGCTTGGAGCAACGCGTCATTGGCCAGTCGCATGCGCTTGAGGCGATCGCGCAACGCATCAGAACTGCGCGCGCGGGACTCACCGATCCACGACGGCCGGTGGGTGTATTTCTGCTGGTTGGACCAAGTGGGGTCGGCAAGACTGAAAGTGCTTTGACGCTGGCCGACACTTTGTACGGTGGCGAGAAGAACCTTGTCACTATCAACATGAGCGAATATCAGGAAGCGCACACGGTTTCGTCGCTTAAGGGATCGCCGCCGGGATATGTCGGTTATGGCGAAGGCGGCGTCTTGACGGAGGCGGTGAGACGCAAGCCTTACTCGGTCGTGCTGCTCGATGAAGTCGAAAAAGCGCATCCCGACGTGATGGAGTTGTTCTATCAGGTGTTCGATAAAGGCATGCTCGAAGACGGTGAAGGCCGCGAAATTGACTTCAAGAATACTGTAATACTGTTAACGTCAAACACTGCGACCGACACGATTATGAAATTGTGTGCGGACCCGGACACCAAGCCGGAACCGGAACCACTGGTCGAAGCAATTCGGCCCGAATTGGTCAAGGTTTTCAAACCGGCTCTGCTCGGGCGCATGGTCGTCGTTCCCTACTATCCGATTTCAGACGAAGTGATGCGCGAGATTATCAAACTGCAACTGGGCCGCATCGAGACTCGCTTGAATGAAAACCACGGCGCCAAATTCAGCTACGACGACGCCGTTGTCGGGGAAATTGCAAACCGCTGCAAGGAAGTCGAGAGCGGCGCGCGCAACGTCGATCACATTCTGACTCGCACGCTGTTGCCGGAAATGTCGGGCGAGTTTCTTTCCCGCATGGCTAGCGGCACGGCCGTGGGCCGAGTTCATGTTGCGGTGAGTGGCGACGGCAAGTTTCAATACACGATTTCCTAAGGCGGGAACTCTTTCAGACGCCGCTAGGATCCTCGTGACCACGTGACAAAAGGCGAATATGCCGACATATACCCAGGACAACAGACCGCTGTCAGTCAAGACTCCTTTAGGCAAGGACGTTCTCTTGCTTGTTGGGATCACTAGCCACGAAGCTATCTCACAGCTTTTCACTTTCCGACTCGATCTCCTCGCCGAAGATGCCAGTAAGGTCAAGTTTGAGAAACTTCTGGGCCAGAAGATCACGGTTGTGCTCAAGCTCCCGAACGAAAAGGAACGCTATTTCAACGGCATCTGTAATCGAATCAGCCAGGGCGGACGCAGCGAGGGGGAAGTCTTCACTTCTTATCACCTCGAGATCGTGCCGCAGTTTTGGTTTCTGACCAGGAGATCGCAAAGCAGAATTTTCCAGCACGTCAGCGTCCCGGACATCTTGAAAAAAGTGTTGAATGGGCTGGATGTTACGTTTGAAATTCAGGGCACGTTCCATCCGCGTGATTATTGCGTTCAGTATCGCGAGTCAGACTTCAACTTTGCCAGCCGTTTGATGGAAGAAGAGGGCATCTTCTATTTCTTCAAGCACACTGCCGATGGCCATAAGATGGTTGTGGCCAATACGCCTGACAGCCATCCCAAGTTCGACGAAGACAGCGAGAAGAAGATCATCTACGAAGAGGTCTTTGG
>QHXE01000241.1:10580-25564 GCA_003222835.1 Acidobacteriota bacterium
GCAAGTAGGCAACGTAGATCACAAGTTACAGGTTGGCGATAACAGCAAGCTCGAGATTTATGATTATCCCGGCGCTTACGCCCAGCGCTTTGATGGTGTCGGCAAGGGCGGTGACGATCAGTCGTCCGATCTTTCGAACATACACCCCGAGGATAGCGATCGCACGACGAAGCTTCGCATGCAGGCCGAAACCGTGCCCGGCCTGGTGATCCGCGGCAGCAGCAATTGTCGGCACCTGGTCTCCGGTTATCAATTTACCTTGGATCGGCATTTCGACGCCGACGGTGATTACGTCTTAACCGAATTAGCGCATACGGCGAAATTGACGAGCGCCGACTATCGTTCCGGCGGCGAGGGAGAGTTCGCTTACGAAAATCGCTTTACCTGCATTCCGTTCAATATTCACCTGCCCTTCCGTCCACCGCAGCTTGCGGTCAAGCCTACGGTGAAAGGTACCCAGACCGCGGTCGTCGTTGGGCCACCAGGAGAGGAAATCTTCACCGACAAGTACGGTCGCGTGAAAGTGCAGTTCCATTGGGACCGTGAAGGTAAGGGCGACGCGGATAGCTCGTGCTGGATTCGCGTGGGCCAGTTGTGGGCCGGAAAGAAATGGGGCTCCATGTTCATCCCTCGCGTTACCATGGAGGTGATAGTCGACTTTCTGGAGGGCGATCCCGATCAGCCGCTGGTCATTGGTTGCGTTTATAACGCGGACATGATGCCCGCTTACACCCAGCCGGATGAGAAGACGAAGAGCGGAGTAAAGACCATGTCTTCGAAGGGCGGCGAGGGATTCAACGAGTTGCGGTTCGAAGACAAGAAAGGCTCTGAGCAGGTCTTCATCCACGCCGAACGCGACCTGGACGTGCGCGTCGAGAACGACCGGCGCGTATTCATTGGCGGCAACAAACAGGACAAACCGATTGGCGACGATCATCTAATAGTCAAACGCGACAAGATAGGAAAGATCGAGCGTGACCAGCATCTTCTGGTCAAGCGGGACCGAATCGATCAGATCGAGCGTGACGATAATCTTTCGGTTGGAGGCAAATCCGCGACGTCCATCACCGGCTCAATGTCGGTGGAAGTCAAGGGCGACGTGATTGAGGAATTCAAGTCAAACCACAGCGAGCAGGTTGGCACGAGCTACTACGTCAAAGCGATGACCGTGGTCATCGAAGCGAGCCTTGGACTAACTATTAAGGTCGGCGGCAACTTCATCACCATTAATCCGGCCGGCATCCAGATAGTAGGAATGCCGGCCGTCATGATCAATAGCGGCGGAGCACCGCTGGTCGGTATTCCCGGAATGCTGGTTGGCCCAATGACCGCAGCCGCGGCTATGGCGGCCGACGACGCTAAACCCGGAACGCTTGGAGAAATTCAAAAGAATCAGGTTGCCGGCGCGCCAACTCACAATCCCACATCGGAAGAGAACAAAGACAAGAAACACTGGATTGGCCTCGAGATGGTTGACGATGAAGGCAAACCGGTCCCCGGATTGGGCTATCGAGTGAAGTTGCCGGACGGATCGGAAACCTCAGGCACGCTGGATGAGAAGGGCCAAGCCAGGATTGAGCATATTGATGCCGGCAACTGTCAGATTACTTTTGATCTGGATAAGGACGCGTGGGAAGAGGCGTAACCAAGGTTTGGGAACCAAAGGATACGGCCATATGCCACCGTCGCGGGAGCGTCAAGGACATCTCAGTTCATGAGAAGGCGGTCGTTCATCTTTTGATCGACTAAATTCATGTCAGAGGCAACTAGGGAATGTCGGATTTCTCTGACCTTGTCGGTAACGTCTCGACCGTATTCAGGAACGTCTTGCGCCTGCGGGCGCCGACGTTGCGCATTACGATCCGTCTCGGTGATCTGGACGCAGTATTCGACCCGGTTGGGACTGTGCTCGGCAAGAAACAACGCCTGCAGGCACTCGGTTACTACTACGAAGTAATTACCGGCCCCGCCGCCGGAAACAACGTCACTGAGGCCTTTACGAACTGCCTCGCGGCCTGGCGGAGAAAGCGCGAGGCAACCCTTGGGGCTCCCTTCGCCAACGACGCGGCGGTCGAGGCAGACATGCAGGCACAGATTCGGGTATTTGTCCTGGAAGGCGGCGCCCTGCCTGCGGTCGGCGGCGAAGTGCGGGTAGTTCTGCCCGGGGCTCTCACCTTCAATAACAACGCTGACCTGGGAGCCGGTGGCAATGCAGACGGAACCGCGTTGCCCTCACTTCGGTTCAATGACGAAGGGACCATGTGGGCCAACAATCTGCCGCTTGGAAAAATCCCCATAATCGCTTTGGTCGAGAAAGACACTGGTGGCGGTGTTTGGATTCCGGCGCCGAACGAGTTGGTTCACTTCCGCCTCATCCCACCTTTCCATGATGATGCTGCGAACGAATTGGCTGACGTCAATGCACTGCGTAACCAGTCGGAGCAGGCCAATGGACCGCCGCCGGGAACGCCTTCGGCTCCGGTCGCCGGTGTGGGGCCGCGGCCCTTCATCACGAATGCGACGGGCGTAGGCGGCAGCTTTGTCGCGGCGGATCCGCAACGTTACAACGCTCACACAAGCCGCGGCGGTAAGCGCGGGTTGCCGGTGCTGAACAATATCTTCGATCCGCTGCCGGCACCGGCGTTTCCCAACATGAATGCGATTCAGGCGTCGCGCCATACTCATGCGGTGCAGGCACGGACGAATGCCAACGGTGAGGCGGGCATTCTCCTTAAACCGAATCGAGCGGGCGGTGATCGTTACCGTCTGCGCATCTTCGTTGATCCGGTGGCGTTGCGCGCATCCGATGGAACGGAAGCCAATGCGGTCTCGCAGCAGACTGGCCGGTTTTGTGTCTGGAAACACATTTTGTGGTCGCGCTGTTTGATAAAACCACTCCCGAATCTGCCACCCCAAAATTCAGTTCTTGGAGATCAAGCCCGACTGGCTATTCTCGGTTATGACACCGGACCGCTCGACGGTATCCGAGGTGGACGAACAATCGCCGCGACGCGAGCTTTCCAGCGAAACCATCCGCCACTAGTGCAAGACGGGATCGCCGGCGCAAATACTCGGCCGGTTCTGGATCAAGCCGTCACCACCTACATGAACAATGCAGGCGCGCCTCTAGGGGTGATGAATTTTGGGACCGTCCAGGCTCAGTTTCGTCAAATGTATTGTTTTCTCGTGGACCTCGACGCCCAAGCCATGCTCGGTACGCCCATGACTGCGGCCTTCTATCAAGCGGCAATTAGGTGGGCCCGGGGACAGGCGCACGCCAATCAGGCTGCATATGGACTTAGTCAGGTCTACAATCTTAATACGATGATCGAGGACGTGTTCGACACACCGCAGCTTTTCAGCCTTCGCCACCCGTTGCAGTACAACCGAACACGTGGCGCCGGAGTGCCGGCAGCAGTTGCCGGGGCGCCAGCTAACTTCCTGAATTATTGGCAAGATGCGAGCCGAGTGATTTACGCGACCGGGGGTTTACTGGAACTCTTTCTCAGATTCGTAACCGGAAATGCTTCCGATACCAACCCACCAACTGCAAACATCACACGTTATTCGACACCCGGGCTGACACTTGTTCAAGCGTTGTCTGCTTCCCAGTTGATGTTTCCCCCGAATGAAGCTTTGCAAGTACAACTGCCGCCATCGAACAACTTGACGGGCGCCAGTGGATTTGCGAAGCCTGAGCGGGCCTGCGCGATCTTTTACGGCAGCACGCAATATGTTAACTGGCCCTACCTGGGCGATGGGTTTACCAAGAACTCGATGCATGAAATGGGTCACACCCTGTATCTACGGCATCACCGTACGCAACCAGGTGGCCTTCATGCCAGCGCGAGCTTTCGCGAAGATCACGACAACACCGACCGGTGTTTAATGGGTTATCTCTTCTGTGAAGGTGAATACTGCGGAAAGTGTTATTTGAAGATCCGAGGTTGGGACATATCCCAAATGCCCGTGTGAGCGTGAGATGACACCCTTGATACAAGCAAAGCTGGCGCGGAAAGACTTCGCTGTAGGCGAGAGCGTTCCGTTTACGTTGTCGGTGACTAATCCGAGCGCGACGGAATTGCTGGCAGTGGCTGATCCTCGCCGGGGCGGCGATTCGCTACGGTTTACTGTGGGCTTTCCTAATGGCCAGGAGCTTTCGTTCACGACTGGCGAAGCGTTGCAAGCGCCAGGAGTGAAACAGATTCCTATAGATATGCGAGTGCCTCCGAACGTGCGCCAGGATTTTGAATTTGATCTAACGGAATGGATAAGGTTCGAGAAGCCTGGCAGCTACCGCTTAAAGGTCGGTTACGAATGGAAGAAAGGCGAGCCGCCATGGTCCTCGGAAGTTACTTTCGTGATCAACTCTCCCAGCGGCAGTTTTCTGGAAGCTGTTCCGGCTGAAGCTGCGAGGATGGGCTATTACGGACTTTTGTGGAGTGAACCAGACGACAATCAAGGCCGCGTGCTACTCGCTGACTACCGTATCGAGCGGCCGCTCTTGGATGTGCGTCGCGCGCGGGAGATTGCGAAGGTACCCATGGGGGCCGCCCCGAGCCTTTCAATGTCGCCGGCTGGTTTACCTTTCAGCGAGCGCTGGCTAGCGTGGGTGGTCAAAGATCAACTACACACCGTTTACCATGCAGATACCTTGGAGAATAAGTTGCCACTGAGCACGACTCCGCTGCCTGGTCCTGAGTTTAAGCTGGTGAGTCCCCCGCTGTCCGAAGCCGCTCCGGACGAGGGCCGCCCCGGCTGTATGATCGCATTAGTAACGCCCGGAAGTGCCAGCGCCGGAACGCTCCTGCCAGTCGAGATTAATCGCAGAGGACAAGCGCGGATGCTCAGTGCCGCCCCCTTGCCTGGCGCCGTGTTAGACGCCTGGGCCACGGCAACCGCGACATCGAATCCAACGTTCATCCTGGCTGTCAGAGTTGGAAACAGCCTCGAGTTGCTGGCTGTAACTTGTCCGTGGAAAAGCACGGGAGGAACATCAAAATCATTACTGAGTATCGAGGGTGAGCTTTTGGGTGGAGATGTCCGGGCTACGCTTGACGAGCACTTGCAGATCGGGCTGGTGGTAAAGCGGGGTGCGACTCGAGAGCGACTATCTTTTGCTATAACTTTGCCCGGAGCGAAAGTTGAACCCATCACAAGTCCGCTCTTCACCGATGAAGACACTACAGTGGTAAGGGCGCGACTCGATGAACGTGCGCAACTTCATCTTCTTCTGAGAAACCGCCAAAGATTGTCTTATGTGCCTCCAGATGCGAACGCAGAGGTCTGGTCGGATAGTCGGCCGGCCGAATCCGGAAAGTCCTTTGATTTGTTGCTGCGTCCCGGGTTTCCTGCAGCCCTGGTTTACTATGACACTACGCATGGACCAATCTCAGTAGGTTTATAACGATGCCTTTACATTTAGTCGAACAAGGCGAATCGATCGCAAGGATTGCGCTCAAATATGGGTTTTACGACTGGCGAAAGATCTATGAGCTGCCTGAGAACGCCTCCTTACGTCAGAAGCGCCCCCACCCTGAAATTCTTTATCCTGGTGACGAGGTTTTCATCCCCGATAAAGAGACGAAGGAATATTCAAAACCGACAGACCAAAAGCATCGGTTCCGTATGAAGGGACCGAAGGATACGAAGCTCAAGATCATTGTGAAAGATGAGCAGGATAAGCCCTTCGCTAACAAACCCTACAAGCTCGTGCTCGACGAGACGCTGACCTTTACGGGAACAACAAACGGCGAAGGATTGCTCGAAGCCGACATACCACTGACGGCGCAAGAGGGGATCCTGGAGATCCAGGGCTACAAACTCCCTGTGCGCGTATCTCATCTGGATCCGATTGAGGAGCTGACAGGGGTGCAGGGTCGACTGCATAATCTGGGGTATGATTGCGGAGCAATCGATGGGAACCTTAGCGAGCAGACCACCGAAGCCGTGAAGGCATTCCAGGAGTATGCAGGACTTGATCCGACGGGCCAAATTGACGAAGCGACCAGGAGCAAACTAAAGGAAAAACACGGATGCTAGCGCAAAAGCGAGTGGTCGAGCCGATCTTCTACCAGACTAGCTTGAGACAATTTACGAAGACATTTCTTTGCGCGACAATGCTCGCTCTGGCTCCATACGTCAGCGGGGCTTGGCTCACATTATCCGGAAGTACTATGACAACGAACATGGAGGATGAGGCCACCGCCAATCTTAAAATAGAAGCCCGGTTGGGAAAGAAGTCCTTCGTTGTTGGAGAGCGGGTCCAACTTGTGCTTTGGATTACCAATCAGGGAAAAGAACTGGTGACCGTCGCGGATCCTCGGCGGGGCGGCGATTCGCTTCAAATCTGGCTGAAACTGCCCGACGGAGAGGAATGTTCCTTCACGACTGGTGAGGCGTTACGCGCGCCCGGCGTCAAACAAGTCCTCGTGGGTATGCGGCTGCCTCCTGGAGTACGCCAGAATTTCGAGTTCGATTTGGCGAAGTTGACGAGTCTGAACGAACCGGGGCGTTATCAGCTTAGACTCCACTATACCTGGAAGGCCGGCGAGCAGGCTTGGCACTCGCCGGAAATGCCTTTCTCGATCACGGCAGCGAGACGTCAGAGAGCACATCCACTTGCGAAAGATACATTCTAAGAGAAACATGCAGGTCGAGGTGGCTTAGCATATGCCGAAACAACGCGTGGGAGAAGGCGAAAGCACTTCGAGTCTGGCCAAAAAGAACGGCTTCTTCTGGAGGACGATTTGGGAACACGGCGCGAACGCAGAGCTAAAATCTCTGCGTAAGGATCCGAACGTGCTCTTTGCCGATGATGAGATCTTTATCCCGGAAAAGCAATTCAAAGACCTCTCGAAGCCGACCGACCAGATGCACAAATTCAAGCGCAAGGGCGAACCCTGCAAATTGAAAGTGCAATTAATGAAAGCCGGCAAGCCACGCAAGAATGAAAAGTATGTGCTCAATCTCGACGGCAAGTTGATCGATGGGACGACCGACGGCGATGGAAAGTTTGAGCATTTCATTCCGGGCGACTCGCGCAGCGCCCTGCTGATGCTGCGCAACGGACAGGAGGTCATCCCTTTGCGCCTCGGTGACCTCGATCCCTGCGACCAAGCGACGGGTATTCAACAGCGGCTGAACAATCTGGGGTTCGACTGTGGCTCGGAAGATGGCGAGATCGGAGATGCGTCAAAGGAAGCTATCAAGACGTTTCAGGAGGCATATAAGCTTGACGTCACAGGCGAAGCCGACGATGCCACCAAGAACAAACTCAAAGAACTTTGCAAGTAGGAGGAATTGAGTTGTGGGTTTGCTGGATGATGCAGTTGGGGCTCTTGATGCGTTGGCGAACGCGGGCGCGGCCGGCGGCGCAGCGACCGCCACCCCGAAATTCATCCGCGATGAACCTCTGGTTGGGCAACACGAAGATTCCGGCGGCGCGGCCGGACCGGATCCCGATGGCTCGGGAAAATATAATGCTCTCGATACGGGCATTCCCACTGAGTTTATTCATTACGGCCTGGTCCATGCAGACACCGGCAAGAAGTTCACTCACAAAAAGTTTTCTCCCAACGGTGCGTCTGCGGTACCCGACGGCCACGCCATTATGTTCCGCGACGCGCTGCAACGCGAAGCCGTTCTCCTTCATGGCTTCGTCTCTTCGTGCGCGGTCGTGCTGCAGGAATATCTGAAAGATAAAGGACCGCTCGGCGATGTGGGCGCTGCGGTGGGCAGTCTGATGGGCGGTGGGCCTTCCGCCAGCAAGCCCGATCCCACCCAACTCGACAGCATCATTTCTGATATCAAGTCGACGGCGGATAGCATCAAGGGCGACACGATCAATTACGAGGATATTCACGAGGCGGGCAAGAAACTTCATCAGGCACGCGCCAATTTCAACAAATTCTGCGAGTCTCTAAATGACTACTATCTGAAACCGCCTTCCGGCGAAGGCCCCGCCGGCGCGCTCAATCAGGTGATGAGCGCCATCCCTTCGATTCCCGGCGTCGGGAATACCATTCAGGTCGTGCAAAGATTTCTCTTCAAGATGTTCGACATCTACCTCGCGGTCTATCTTGAACTCAGGCGCAGTCACGATCCGCAGCCCGTGGATGAATCGTTGACCAGCCACGAACGTATTATCGAACGCGCCTCGCATTGGATGACCATCGATGCGATCAAGACAGATTATGAGACTTATGCCCTTATCTTTCCGGTGTGGTTCAAGAAACCGGAAAAGAAGGATGGCGGCGGCGATGACAAAGACAATCTGCTGAAGCCCGTCGAAGATGCCGTCAAAGATGTCGAAAAGAAAGTCGATGACATAAAGAAAGACATCTACGATTTTGCCGGCGCCAACCAGGAGCCGGAGGACACACCCGGAACGAAACAGATCGAAGCAGTCTTCAGCTCGTTGAAGGGGAGCGAGAAAAAAGACAGCACCGCCCCGCCTGCGCCGCCGACCGGCGCGGACGCTACGATCAGCGCGCTCAACACGATGCTCTCCGACATCGGCGGCCTCCCGACATTTCTTAACCGTCCCATCCAGGAGGTTACGGCAGCCAATGTCGGACTTCTTGAAGAGGTCTTCAAACGATTAATGGCCAAAGAAGCGTCCGCGCCGATCGACAACCAAATGTTGCTGGAAGCGGGCCGCCGATATCTGACTAACATGATCACTGGCATAGGCGTGGGACTTGTCAGTGGCATGGTGCCCACAAGTTTCGGCGTTGGCGGCAAGACCTTTTCGGCGCATGATTTCATCAGCAAGGAATTAAACCAGTATCTGGGCAAGTTTACGGAGCCGATCCTGATTCTTTCGATCGGCGATCTCGCCGCCGCGCTCGAGCAGTCGCGCAAGAAAGCCGAAGCCGAGAAGGCGCAAACGATGGAGGTCTATCTGGGATGTTTGCCGTGGCTGACGGCGCTGATGTTTCGCAACACATTTTTTCCGATTTGGAATCTCCTCGCGGACAAGATTTTTGGCAGCGTGGCCGGCCCGCTAAAATCTGTCTTAGGTGATGCTAATTCCAAGCTCAACGCCGTTCGCGACCGCGTGGATCAGGCAAAGAATGCCGAAGATACTGCCGAAAAGTATGCCGACGCGGCGAAGGACGTCAACGTCGATGCGTCCCAGTTGGACAAGGCCAGCAAGCCGTTCGACGACGCGCAGGCTGCCGCTGACGCCGATGCCGCGAAGCGCAAAGCGGAACGAGACAAAGAAGCAGCCAAGAAAAAAGCTATCGATGATTTCGTTGACGACGATCAGTTGAAGAACAAAGATCAGAAGTTTCCCATCACGGCCCGCGTTGCGGATGGGCAGGGTTTGAAGGTTGAAGAAGAGTTGCCCAGCGTTCTACCCGAGGCCGGGGCGGCCGCCGGGGCTTAGTCCTTCCGGCGTACCGGCAGCACCGTCTGCTCCAGGTCTTTAAACCAAATATGAGGTACACTTCGATGCGCAGGACAATGATGTTCAGAGTAGTAGTTGGGTCTTCGCTGCCAATTGCCAAAGAAAGTTGGCACTCTGAACATCTGTACCTGCAAGGAGGTTGAAATGCCACCAGCAGCGCGCGTGGGCGATATGCATATCTGCCCCATGGTTACCGGGGTAGTGCCACATGTAGGCGGTCCAATTCTGCCACCTTGTTGCCCGACCGTGCTCATCGGAATGATGCCGGCAGCGCGCGTCGGGGACATGGCCACCTGCGTCGGGCCTCCTGATGTAATTGCGACAGGCAGCATGACGGTGCTAATCGGAGGCCAGCCGTCAGCCCGAATCGGCGATATGACAGTCCACGGCGGCGTAATCGTCTTGGGTTATCCGACTGTGATCATCGGCGGGTAAGCGATGAAGCTCGTTCTGGAGGTCACCTCAGGCCCTTTTCAGGGCCAGCAGATCCAAGCCAAGGCCGGCGAGACTGTCAGCATAGGCCGTACGCCCAAGGCAAGCAATCCCTTAGCAGACAACTTCATGTCCGGCGCACACTTCGCTGTAGAGTGCGATGCGAACGGGTGTCGATTGCGTGATCTGAACAGCCGCAACGGAACCAAACTGAATAATGAACTGGTAACTGAAGCCGTCTTAAAGAATGGCGATCAGATACACGCGGGCCGTACGAATTTCCTGGTTCGAATCGAGGCCGTTCCTAAGATTGAATCCGTTCCTGCGCCAGCTCCCTTGAAACCGGGCGAGGTTGCTACTGGGGCCGTTGCTCAACAGCCCTCATCACGCGGCAAGAAGGCAGAGAAGATCAAGCCCCCTGCTCCGCCGTTAAGCAAAGGCATCCCACCTCGAGAGATTAAGACCGAACGGCGAATGACCGCAGTTGAGCCCGCGCCGCAAATCGAGAGCGCGCTGCCAACACCACCAATCGAGCGAGTGCCATCTCCATCGCCGCCGGCTGAGGTTATCCCCGCGGCTGCTCTTGATTCGTATGAAGCCGCGACTCCGGACGGGCGCCTGCTCCATATTCTGTCCAATCAGCCCCAAACGTTGATGGCGTTGATCGACGCGGTACACGATGGCAAGGTGCTCGAGCTTCTGCGAACCACGGGCGAACAATATCAATCCCTCTATCGCAGCGAGCAAAACCCGAAGATCGCTCCCTATCTTGTTCGCCCGCCTCCGCGCTCTGAACTTCTCAAGCAGATGATCCAACGTGGTTGGGGACATCAATGGGGAATTTATCTTACTTGCCCTCTGTCACTCCCGGAGTTGCGCGAACACTTTCGCACCTCGCTGATGGTGTCGATGCCCGATGGGATGGAACTCTTCTCGCGATTTTACGACCCGGTTTTCTTTCGTACGTTCTTAGAAACCTGCACGGCTGACGAAGCCGCAAAATTCTTCGGCCCCATAACTTCTTATTTCATGGAAGACGAACGCCCTGAAATTCTCTTGCAATTCACGAAGAGCAAATCTGGGGCCGAGAAGAAGGGCCATTTATTATCGGTCCTGACGTAACGAGCAAGTCTAAATGATGGCGGAAGGACCAGCGTAGAACTTCATGCTTTCGCAGTACATCCCGACCGTGACAGGAAGACTGGTTTTTGTGCGCAGGGCCGAAGAGCCGGCGATTTCGCGAATCCCCAGACCGCCGAACTGGATTCCAAAATACGCTTTGCTCGAATGGGGCGCGAAGAATTCGAGGGTCCCTTTCTTTTCAAATTGCGGGCTATTGTTCCCTTTGGCGACAAAATCATCGAGCCATTTAAAGAACCCGGTAGCGTACATCTCAGGAAGGCGAATGACGAGGTCGGAATATTCCAGCGACCCGGCTTCCTTCTGGGCGTCGCGGGACTCACCGATGTAATCCTCAGCCACTTTCTGCCCCAGGCTCAACGAATCGATCTTCGTCACATAAGCGCAGTCAGTCTCCAAGCCGTCAATCCGGAGCCGGAAATCGCTGATGTTCCATGCCTTCGGCAATGAAGAGATATATACTCCCGGCTTGGCGCTGGCCTCGGCCCCCGTCGAACGGGTGACCTCCGGGCTGATCTTGACGGTCATAAATGCGGCTTCGTTTGCCGATTTGTCCAGTTTAGGGAGGATGAGTGAACTCACGAGCGCATGCATAAACTCCAGGCGAGCGGTCGGCGCCTGTCTCTGATCCAAAGCGACCACGGCCCCGTTTTTACGCGACGCAGATCCTCCAAAGGTGGCGCCTAGCCATTCATAGAAGCCCCGAGACATTCCCGTTCCGCAGCTAAGTACCATGTCCTGGTATTTCACTGAAGAGATGTGCTTGTGTCTGATATTATCCGCGCCGGCGCTCTCCAGGATCACGTCCGCCTGGATTGTTCCTCCGGTGAAAGCAAAAAACCTGCCTGCGGGCTTTCCATCGATTTCGAGTAGATAGTTTTGTTGCATGATGCAGCTCCTTCAACTATGCGCTCACGTCCGACCTTAGTCTCATGTATCATCCCCAGATATCGCACGCCGTCAGCAAATCTCATTCAGGAACCGTCGATCGTTTTCTGGCCACATCAACCGTCGATGTCCAGGATCGGGTTTGGCCCACCCTTGGCAATCGGCGCGGCATTGAGCAACCGCTGGACCATTGTGACATCGTCGTCAACGTTGATACCGGCCTGCCCACAGATTGGGAAATGTCTGGCATCGGAATTACTCTGTTCAGATCTGATTAGCCTGGGGGGATGTCTCTTGGGGGATGGCTCGTCTCACATCCAAATCAAAAAACTCCGATTACTAATCCCATCGGCCACGCAAACTAGTTCCGGCGATCGATTGAAACATTCCGAGCCGGATCGTGTCGGAGTCTTTCATCGAGAGCAGCGGCATCAAGCCGCGGTCGATGATCTCTTTGGCGGCGCGCACTGTCAAAAGAGCTTCCGCGCACGGTTTTATCTCCGACTCACCGTTTCTTTCGAATATGTGCAACGGAAGACCTTCGATTTCCAGCGCATCGCTAGGACGAAAGTCCCAACCGTTTTTGCTGAAACCTTTGGCGAGCAGATATGCGACGGCGAAAGCGGGATTAGCCCACAGGTAAGATTCGTGTCGCGCGGAAATGCTATCGTCAGCACCCAGCTCTTCGAAGTCAAACTCTTCGGTTGGGTCCGTCTCTTTGCCGTAGGGCAAACGCAAGAGAAAGCGCGGCAGCGCGAGACCAACGTAAGCGGCAGAAGGAAAACTGATCAGATTCTTCCAACGCTCCTCGACCTCAGAAGCTAACGGCAACCGCCAGTCGTCCGGATCCGGCGTGGCGGCTAGAGACTCGCAGCCGAGCAAGTGCGGCGTCGTTCCGGCGATGAAAGGTGCGCCGGCTTCTTCGGCGATGAGGGAGATAATCTTTATCAATCCTGAATCAGTAGTTGATCCGGTCGCTACCGCTCGCGGTACTGATACGAAATCGAAAATGAAATTGCCGGCTATCACGGCCCAGGGAATGCCACCGGAGGTGCCGACCGTCTGTTCGACCAGGAGTTTATAGAGAGCAGTCGAGCGAAAGTCTTCGTGTGAGTCCATGTCGGCTTTGAACTCGTCGAATGAAATGTCGAGCAGGTAAAGCTTTAGATCTGTTCCCGTTTCAAGGCGCATGACAAGAAAGTCGAGAGCGCGCCACGCTGATTCGAGCGCTTGGAAATCCGGATGATGAAGGATAGCTTTCATGTTCCCGGCGATGCGCTTATCGACTGCCTCGATCAATTGATCCTGATCAGGCTCGATGTCCGGCACAAGGTAAGGTTTCACCGCCGCTTTCGCCAATTCTGCAATCTCCGGCGAGACTTCTTCCGTTGGTTTACTCAGCTTTGTCGAAGATGCTTTCGATCCGCCCGCCAAAATTTGATCGAGAAGATTTTCGTCCAAAGGTGAGGCTGCGAGACCCGGTTCTTCAGGCGGAGCTTCGGGTGTTGATGAACTTGTGGACTCGACACGCGCCGGCTCGCTCCATTCACGCACCTCGACGGCACTTTCGGCAAAAGTTTTTGGATTGCTCAACTTGGCACGCGTGCGGCGCAAACGGTCGAAGATCTCTAGTTCGCTGAACAGGCGATCGGGGTGAAAATCATCGAGCTGATTGAAGGTGACTGTCAGAGATTGGCTGCCGTCGCTGGTGAGCGGGATGTAAAGTTTGACTCCCAGTCGGGCGATTAACTGGTCGAGATTGTCGCGATCCACGAGCAGGGGACGCCAGGCCTTTAATTCTTCGCTCGAAGCTGAGAGCCCGCGATTTCTACGTCCGCTCCAATCCCCGATCAGCAGCACTCGAAAAGGCCGATCATCGGATGGCAGAGCGTATGCTTGTTCCATCGTTGCGACAAGCTCGCCCTCAACGTCGGCTAAGGCAAATGTTTCCGTCATCTTCTAGTCAGAACCGCTGCGTTAGCGGGCGGTTGACCTTGAGTAATCCAGAGAGACTCAATGCCAGAGATCAACCGCCCGCTAACGCAGGCGGTTCTGACTCATGGCCTTTGGTAATCGCCAGCAGTTGTTCTTTCAGGGGATCGCGAAGCTTCTCGACGTCTTCCAGTTGAACAATTTCCTCGAACGCATTCATTCCCGATACTTCGGTGCTCTCGATGAGCACTTCGTCGGGTGGGCGCACTGTAGAGATCGATGCCGACACGTAGGTCAAAGGAAGATCGCCAAACTCGGGTGATTGTTCGACGCTCAGGGGAAAGTGCAGGGCCCGCAAAATCTTGGCCAGCCCGGGTTGTTTGGTGACCACGCTGTGCATCATCAAATGGTGAAGCACGAATTGTTGTAGATCGTCGGTAGTCCGGTTGTCGCCGTTCAGGATTTCGCGAAAACGTCCGGGCCCGAAACCGCCATACGTTAACGCCCACTTCAGCGGCGAAGTAACCAGAATCGTCTTCTTGTCGTTTCCGCTGGCGGCAACGTGCGTATACTCAACCGGCGTCATTTCCAATTGGGGGTTTATCACTTCGAGCGGTGTCTTGAGTTCAAGTGGCAAGCGATATAATTTGCTCTGCGCGATTATTTGATAGAGTTCCTGTAATTCTTTGAACGCTTTTTCGCCGGTCCGGGACGCTTCATACGCGCCACCTTCGGCATAGTTCCCCAACACATTGCGCGGCCGGAAGAGCGGCGCGAGGGTTGAGAGATATTCCCTCATTTGCGTTCGCAACAGATCGGCTATGGCGCGGGTGAATTTTCTAAGCTCCAGGAGACGTTGGGTGCTGTAGGATTCTTCCATTAAAGTTACTCTCCACTAGTTAGTTTTTGGCGAAGAGAAAACATGAAATGCTTATTAGATTGGCGAGAAGCCTACAAGGGCCACGCACAGCTTGTCAACAGTGCAGTGAGGTGAAGCCATGCCAAGCACATTTCTCGATCAAACGCCGATAAGAATGGGCAGCCCGCAAGAGTTTGCCTGCATCACGCGCGCTTTGCACGACGCGTCTTTCGACGAAGGAACGATCTGTCGCGCGTTCAATCTCAAGGACATGTCCGACGTGGGGTCGATCACTGAGGACAATATTGAGCGAGCGGA